>NZ_JBHYJH010000043.1:0-8020 GCF_042740445.1 Streptomyces sp. NPDC059003
GGATTGGAGAGCCCCCGGCAAGGATCAGCGGAGGCGCGCTCATGACCCTTCTCGCCACGGCCGACCTCGGGCTGATGCTGGAGCTCGAACCCGTGCGGCGGGCCGGCTTCGCGCTGCTGCTCGCGGCCGTCGGCCTGCCCATCGTCGGGGTGGTGATCGTCGGCCTCGACATCATGCCGGTCCGCTTCGCGATGATGCACGTCGCCCTGCTCGGCATCGCCGTCGGCCTGCTCACCGGCCTCGACCCGATGCTCTGCGCGCTCGTGGCGTGCGCGCTCGCCGGTGCGGGGGTCGCGCCGCTCGCGCGCACACCGGACGGGCTTTCGGGGGCGATGGGCCTGCTCATGAGCATGGCCATCGCGGCCGCGCTGCTCGTCCTCTCGGTCTCGGGGGTGAACGCCTCCGGCGCGTTCGCGCTGTTGTGGGGGTCGATCCTGTCCGTCGGCGAGGCGGACCTGGTCGTCGTCGGCGTGCTCGCCGTCGTCGTCCCCGCGCTGTTCCTCTGGCGGCGGCGCGACCTCGCGCTGCTGCTGTACGACCGTGAGCTCGCCCAGTGTTCGGGCGTGCCCGTCGGCCGCCTCACGCTCGTCCTGCTCGTCCTGGTCGCCGTCGCGGTGGCCGGTGCGATCAAGCTCACGGGCGCGCTGCTCGTCGACGCGCTCACCCTCCTCCCCGCCCTCGCCGCGCGGCGGCTCGGCAACCGCCTCACCACCATCGCCCTGTGGGCCGTCGCCATCGGCGTCGCCGTGAACACCTCGGGCTTCCTGCTCGCCCTCTGGCTGGACTGGCCCCCAGGGCCCGTCCTCGTCCTGATGGCGGGGGCCGTCGTCCTCGCCGTCCACCTCGTCCCCTTCCTCACCTCACTCCCCTTCCGCACCTTCCTCACCGAACGGAGCCTCACCCCATGGCGCGCACCTGCGTCCGCACCCCGTCAGCCCGCACCTCCCGCGTCGGGGTCGTCGTCGCACTGAGCGCCGCCCTCGCGTGGACGGCCACCGGGTGCTCCGACGACTCGTCCGACTCCGGCAAGGGCTCCGGCGGCAAGAAGGACGGCCCCGTCGTCGTCGCCACGACCACGTGGGAGGGCGCGTTCGCGAAGGCCGCGGGCGCGAAGGACGTCACCGTCCTGGTCCCGCCGTCCACGCACCACGCGCCGGACTACGACCCCAAGCCCTCCGACCTCGCGGCGGTCGCCAAGGCCGACTTCGTGCTCTACGCGCCGTTCGAGCCGTACGCCGGGAAGATCAAGGACGCGGCCGGTTCGAAGGCCGAGCTCGTCAAGGTGAACCTGGACAACGACGCGGACAAGGCGGGCCGCGAGGTGACCCGGCTCGGCGGTCTTTTCGGCACCGAGTCCGCGGCGGCGCGCTGGAAGACGTCCTTCGACCGCGAGTACGCGAAGCTGTCCGCCGACCTCAAGTCGTCCTGGCCCGGCGGGAAGAGCCCGGCCGTGGTCAGCCAGGTGTTCACGACCTGGTCGGCGCGCATGGCGGGCGCGCGGACCGTCGGCACGTACGGCCCGGAGCCCGTCAAGGCCTCCCAGGTCGCCGAACTGTCCGGGAAGAAGCCCGCCCTTGTGCTCGACAACGCCCACATGTCGACCGGCACGGTGCTGCCCGGCTCCGGCGCCGAGCAGCTGAAGATCGCCAACTATCCGGGGGACGACCTGGATCTGCTGCCGGTGTACCGGGACGCGGCGGCGCAGCTGAAGAAGGCGATGAAGAAGAAGGCGTAGGCGTAGGCATAGGCACGTGTGAGGGGGAGACGGGCCAGGGCCCGTCTCCCCCTCACGTCCGTACGTCCGTGTCAGGCGGTCACGTCACGTCCGTCTCAAGCGGTCACGGCCGCCGCGGCCCGCTCCCGCAGCGCCGCGCGGTCCGGCTTGCCCGCCGGGGTCAGGGGCAACTCCTCGACGATCAGCAGCCGTTCGGGGTGCTTGCCGCGGTCGAGGCCGCGCCGCGTGAGGTGCTCGCCGAGGGCGTCGAGGGTCAGCGCCCCGCCGTCCGCCGCGCCCTGGACCACGCAGGCCGCGAGCCGCTCCCCCATCACCGGGTCCGGTACGCCGACGCACACCACGTCCCGTATCGACGGATGGGCGCTGAGCTCCCGTTCCACCTCCGCCGGGCTGATGTTGGCGCCGCCGCGGATCACCACGTCCTTGAGGCGGCCGACGACGTGCAGGACGCCGTCCGCGTCGATCAGGCCCAGGTCGCCGGTGCGGACCCAGCCGTCGTGGGTGCGGTAGCGGGCGTCGAGCTCGGGGGCTCCGACGTAGCACAGCGGGGTCATCGGGCCGCGCGCGACGATCTCGCCGACCGTGCCGTCCGGCAGCGGTGCGTGGGTGGCCGGGTCGGCGACGCGGATGTCGGCGACGCGCGGGTCGGGGCGACCGGCGACGATGCCGCCCGCGCCCTCGGCGTCCCCCGCTTCCGGGTGGCCGTCGAGCCCCGTGTGGCAGTTGACGCCGTCCGCGGAGCCGTACAGGTTCACGACCGCGCAGCCGAGGACGCGGCGGGCGCGCTCGGCCGTGGTGGCGTCGAGCGGGGAGCCGCCGAGCACGAGCGCCGTCGGCGCGGGCAGCTTCTCGCCGTCGGCCTCCAGGCGGTCCAGGATCATGCGCGCCATCGTCGGCACGCCGAGGACGTGGGTCGGCTCGTGCTCGCGGATCGCGGCGATCGCGGCCTCGGGCGTGAAGTGGTCGAGCAGGACGAGGGTGCCGCCGTGCCGGGCGAGCGCGACGGCGGTGCCGTTGGAGCCGAACGCCGAGGCGAGCGGCACCAGGAACAGACAGCGCGGCGGCGCCGACGGGTCGGGCATCAGCGAGGCGAAGAAGTTGCCGCGCCCGCCGGCGAGCGCGTTGTGGGAGTACGCGACCATCTTCGGCTCCGCCTCGGAGCCGGACGAGACGAGGATCCGGGCCGGGCCGTCCGGGTCGGGCCGCTCGGCGACGAACGCGGCCGGGTCGCTGCGCAGCAACTCCGCGTAGGCGACGGCGCGTTCGGGGACCGGTCCGGGGCCGACCGCGATGACGTGCCGGAGCCCCGGCACGGTGGCCTCCGCCAGGGCCGCGGCCGGGTGGGCGCCGCGGTGTTCGGCGGCGGCGATGACGGCGGTCGCCTCGGCGCGGGCGAGCAGGCTCGTGGCCTCCGCGGTGCCGCGGCCTACCGGGAACGGCAGGGCGATCGCGCCGAGGGCGGCGAGGGCGAGGTCCGCGATCACCGCGTTGCGGTTGTTGGGCAGTTGTACGCCGACGACGTCGCCGGGGCCTGTGCCGAGCGCTCTGAGCCCGACGGCCAGACATCGGACCTTGCGGTCCAGGGCCGTGTAGCAGAGCTTGCCCTTCCCGTCGAGGACGGCCGTCCGGTGCAGATCGCTGATCTGGCGTGACCGGAACAGGCTGTACAGGTCGAGGTCGGGGCAGGTGCCGTCCACCGCCCAGGAGCGGCGGAGGGCGACCGGGAGGAGATCGGGGAGGGGGAGGGACATGGGGGCTCCTTGGGTTGGTTCTTGTTTGGGGTGGTGCGGGTGGGTGGGGGCCTTCGCGGGGCGCCCCAGTCCCGCCCCTTCACCGAAACCAGGGGCTGCCGCCCCTGGGACCCCGCTTATCGGCGCTGCGCGCCTCGCCCTCAAACGCCGGGCGGGCTGGAACCACCTCGCCCGGCCGGCGAAGCTTCTAGCCCGTCCGACGTTTGAGGACGAGCGCGCAGCGCGGAAAGAAGGGGTCCTAGGGGCGGAGCCCCTAGTTTCGGGAAGGGGCGCCCGCGCGCGGAGCGCGCTGATGGATGCAGTGGGGAGCTCCCAGCCGGGACTCACCGAAAGCTCCACGGATCCGGGACCGTCGGCGCGCCATGGACGTCCCGGCCGACCACGGCAGGAAAGCGCGGATCGACGTGCAGCGCCGCCAGGTCACCGGTGACCTCGGTCACCGCCAACCCGTGCGAACGCAGCAGCCGCACCGCGTCCCCCGTGCCCAGCCCACTGACGTCGTACGCAGCCGCAGCCCCCGCACAGGCATCGGCCACAGCAACCCACCCGTCAGCCGCACGCAACGGCCGCCGGAACCCGGCAGGCCGCCGCCCCCCGCCGCCCCGCAGCGCAGGCGCCGTGAGCGCGTCCGCGGCCCCCAACAGCGAGGAGTCGACCCGCACACCCCGCCCCCCGGTACGCTCCCGCAGCAGCAGCCCCGCGAGCACGGCCTCCGCGCCGAGCAGCCCGCCGAGGACGTCGAGCAGCGTCATCAGGGAGGGCGCGGGCGGCTCGTCCGCGGCCCGCACCGCCTCGCCGACCCCGGTCCGCGCCTGCACCATGAAGTCGGTGCCCATGGGCGCGCCGTCGATCCGGTCCGCCCAGCCGCTCGTGTACGCGTACACGAGGCCGGGGTTGACGGCCGCGAGGTCGGCCGCGTCGAGGCCAAGCTGGGCGGCCTTGCCGGGCGCCCAGTTGTGCAGGAACACATCGGCGCCCGCGGCGAGTTCGCGCAGGCGGCGGCGCCCGGACGGGGACTTGATGTCCACCTCGACGGCGCTCTTGCCGCGGTTCAGCGCGAGCCAGCGCGCGGAGATCCCGTCGCACGCGGGCGGCATGCCGCGCAGCGGGTCGCCGCCCGGCGGCTCGATCCGCACGACGTCGGCGCCGAGCAGCCGCAGCAGGTGCGCGGCGAGCGGGGCCTGGATGCGGCGGCCCGCCTCCAGGACGGTGAGCCCCGCCAACGGCCGTTCAAGGGCCGGGTGTTGGTGGGCGCGGGTGGCGGCGACGGGGCCGTGCGGGGTGAGCGTCCACGGCGGCGCCCCGTCGTGCTCGGCGGCGCGCCGCTCCAGCGTCCACAGCGCGCACACCTCGGCGCCGGACGCGGCGGCCGCCTCCCGGATCCGGCCCCAGGCCGCGCCGCGGGTGGTGGTGTGCAGGGCGTCGGGGAAGGGCGCGCAGGCGGTGGCGTACCGGAACTGGAAGGGGCGCCAGCCGGCGCGGATCGCGTCCGCGGGGGCGTCGAGGGCCCGCCAGAACGCCGCCCAGTCGCCCGGGTCGAGGGTCTCCAGCTCGAAGAGGATGCCGTCGGCGGACGTGAACGGCGGCCCGCCCGGGGCAAGCGTGGCCGCTTCGCCCTCGTCGGCGCCGGTGGCAGCGAGGTACTGCGAGACGGCGAGGAGTCCGGCGCGGGCGGCGCTGGTCGTCACCGTCGTCGCCCGCTCCGCCGTGCCGCCTGTCGGCGTGCCGCCGCGGGCCTGGGCGAGCAGTCCGGCGAGCAGTCCCTGTACGGCGAGGACGCCCGCGGCGGTGGCGGTGTAGTCGGCGGCGATGCCGCGCGGGGCGCCGTCGCGGCGGCCGTGCACGGACATCACGCCGGTGGCGGCCTGGGCGGTGGCCTCGTCGTGGATGCCGCCGGCGCTCGCGGCGCCGGAGGGCGGTTCGGTGCTCACAGCGTCGCGCGACGCGGTGACCGTCGGGTCCGCCCAGTGGAGGTGCGCCGCGAGGGGCCCGAAGCCGCCGCCGTCGAGGGTGACGCGGCCGTGGTCGCCCGTGTCCGCCCGGTGGCGCGTCTCGGCGCCCAGGAGCCGCAGGTGCTCGGCGACGAGTCCGGTCAGCGCGGGCGGCCCGGCGACGTCGCAGCGCAACGCTTCCAAGGGCCGGGCGGTGGGGCGGGTCGTGGCCTGTGGGGCGGCCTGTGCGGTGAGAGCTGGTGACGCTGTGTCCGTCATGTACGTCGTGTCTCCTCTCCCGGCGGGGCGGCAGCCGGCACCGGGGTCGTTCCGAAGGCGGGAACCCAGGGCCGTCGGCGCCCGACCAGTTCCTTGAGAGACAGTCGGGCGCCCGGGCCCGCGGGTTCCCGGGGAACGGAAGGAAGCGGTGGACAGGGTGGACGCGGTGGACGAAGTGACGGGGCTGGGCGACGCCGACAGGACGGCCTGCGGTGACGGGGCCGCCCACGCTGATGGAACCGCGCGCGCTGACGGAACCGCGCACGCTGACGGAGCCGCATCCGGACCCGCGCGGTCCGACCCCGCCCAACTGCGGGCCCGCGTCGCCGCCTTCGTACGCGACCACGTGGTGCCGCAGGAAGCCGTCCTGGACGCGGGCGGGCCCGCCGCCGACGACGCGCTGCGGGCGCTCCAGGCGCGGGCGAGGGCGCAGGGCCTGTGGGCGCTGCCGCTCCCCGCCGAACTGGGCGGACAGGGACTCGACTTGGCGTCCTACGCCGCGCTCGCGGAGACCGAGGGCGCCAGCGACCACGGTCCCGCCGCGCTCGGCTCGGCCCCGCTCCTGGACGTCCTGACGCTGTGGCGGCACGGCAGCGCGCGGGTCCGCGCCGCGTATCCCGCCCGCCTCGTGGCGGGCGAACTGCGCGCCTGTTACGCGATGACCGAGCCGGACGTGCCCGGCACGGACCCGTACCTCACCGCGACCACGGCGACGCCGCGGGCCGACGGGAGCTGGGTCGTCAGCGGCCGCAAGTGGTTCACGTCGGGTGCCGCGCACGCCGACCTGGTGACCGTGCTCGCCCGCACGGACGGGGCGCCGCCGGACCGCTCCGGTCTGTCCCTGTTCGTGGTGCCGACGAGCTCGCCCGGCTTCCGTGTCGTACGCGAACTGCCCGTCCTCGGCGCGAGCGGCCAGTGGGAGATCGCGCTCGACGACGTCCACGTACCCGGCGACCACTTGCTCGGCGAGCGCGGCGCGGGGCTCGCCGTCGCGGGCGACCGGCTCAAGCTCGGCCGGACGCTGCGCGCGCTGCGGTGGCTGGGGCAGGCCCAGCGGGCCTTCGACCTGCTGGCCCTGCGGGCCGTGTCGCGCGGCGGCTCACGCGGCCCGCTGCGCGGCCACCAGCTGGTGCAGCGCCATGTCTTCGAGTCCCTCCTGGCCCTGCGGACGGCCCGCCCCGTCGTGCACGAGGCGGTGGCGCGGCTCGCCGCGGGCGAGGACGCGCACGTCGAGGTGGGCCTCGCCAAGGTCGCGGCGGCGCGCGCCCTGGAGCAGGTCGTGGACGCGGCGGTCCAGGTCCACGGCGCGGCCGGGCTCGGCCCCGACACGGCGCTGCCCGCGCTGCTGCGCACGGGGCGCGCGGCGCGGATCCTCGACGGCCCGGACGAGCTGCACATCACGTCGGTGGCGCGGCGGGTCCTGGACACGTACGAGGCGTAGCCCGCGGCCTCTACGCCCTAGGGCCTGTCCGCCCTACACGTCTTGCGGGTCCACCAGGCCCGTGAGCAGGGCCAGGCCGAGGGCCAGGAAGAAGTCACCCCACACCAGCTCATGGCGGACGGCGGTACCGGCCACGGCGTCATGACAGCCGTCGACCAGCATCCCGGCGGGCCGCCGTTCGCCCTCCCCCGTCAGATGCGCGCTCACCAGCCGCCGCAACACCGCGACCCCACGCCGCACACACGCCTCGCCCGCCACACCGGGCAACACCCCCAGCTTGAGCAACGCAACGGCTTCGATCGCAGCGGCCGACGTGTCCAACGGCCCATCGGGGGCGCCCTCGTCGGCAAACGGCACGAGGGGCCTCGCGGGGGCGGCGGGGGTGAGGGGCGCGCCTAGCCGGAGAGCCGCTCGGGTCAGGTGGTGGGGATGCCAGGGGGTGGGGGGTTGGAGCGGGTGCGGGGTAGTGGCGTGGTGCGGGGTGGTGCTGCGGTGCTGACGGGCGGCGGCAGGGTGGGGGCGGGCGTCGGCGGCGTCCGGGGGTAGGGGCGCGGTAGGTCCGGGGGGCGGCTGTGGGGTGGTGGGGTGCTGCGACGGGTGCGCGTCGGCGTCGGGCCACGGCGAGGCGGTGACGAGGCCGAGGTGCGGCGATGGGGCACCGTGCGTGTGCGGTGGTACGGGGGCGTCCGGCCGCGGCGACGCGCTGGTGCCAGGGCCCGGCGGCTCGGGGGTGGTCCGGTGGGGGTGAGCTTCGATGTCCGACCGCAGGGACGCGGCGACCGCTCCGGGGCGCAGTGACGGGGCACCATGCGCGTGCGGCCGTACGTCGGCGTCCGGCCGCGGCGACGCGCTGGTGCCAGGGCCCGGCGGCTCGGGGGTGGTC
>NZ_JBHYJH010000043.1:8119-61005 GCF_042740445.1 Streptomyces sp. NPDC059003
CCGGTGGGGGTGAGCTTCGGTGGCCGGGCGCGGCGGCGCGCTGGCGCCGGAGCTCGGCGGCTCGGCAGCGGTTCGGTGCGGGTGAGCTTCGGTGGCCGGACACGGAGACGCGGCGACCGCCCCGGGGCGCGGCGACAGAGCACCGTACACATGCGGCCGTACGTCGGCGTCCGGCCGCGGCGGTGAGCTGGTGCCGGGGCCCGGCGGCTCGGCAGCGGTCCGGTGGGGGTGGGCTTCGGTGGCCGGGCGCGGCAGCGTCTCCGCGTCCACGCGGATCAGGGCGTCGGCGATGGCCAGGAGCAGCCAGGCTCGGCCGCGGCTCCAGCCGGGGGGTGGGTCGGTGAGGGGGCGCCAGCCGGTGGGCGGTTCGTGGTGCCAGGCGACGGCGCCCCCGCGGCACAGGTCCAGATGGCGGTGCAGGTGCGCGGCGGCGGCCGCGGTCCCGCGCGGGCCCGCCGTGGCGAGCAGCGGTACGAGGCCGGGTACGGCGTCCGCCCGCGCCACGTGCCGAGGGCCACCGAAGGCCGCGCCCCAGGGGACGAGGCCGAGTTCGGGGTCGAACGCGGCACGGCAGGCGTCGGCCGCGCGGGCCCGCAGGGCGTCGGCCGCCGGGTCGTCGACGGCGGCCGCGGTCCCGTACCAGAGGATCAGCCCCCGGGTCGCGGTGTCGGCGTCGACCCACTCGGCGAGCCGCGCCGTGCACGCGGACGCGGCCTCGCGGTCGGCCGCGGCCCCCGTATGCCGGGCCCGCAGCCACAACAACCCTGCCCAGAAGCCCCCGGTCCACGACCCGCGCCGTGTCGTCGTCCACGCCCCGGTGCCCGGATCGGCGGACAACGGGAAGCGCGCGCCGACGTCCGCCAGGGTCACCCCGACCCGCCCGAGCACGGCGTCGAGTGCGGGACGGGCCCACGCCGCCGCGTCCCCCACAGACGTCCCGTCCCCACCGCCCACGTCACCCCGCACGGCCATGCCCCACCCTCACTCCCCTGCCTCCCACAGCACCGTCACCCCGTACCTACCGAAGAACGCCTCCGCCCCCGCACACCCACGTCACCCGCACGACCACGCCCCGCCCCCACACAGCCACGCCACGCCACCCCACACAGCCACACCCCACCCCCGCTCCCCTGCCACCCACAACACCGTCACCCCGCACCCACCGAAGAACACCCCCGCTCCCGTACCGCCCACCGCAGCCCCACCCCGCACGCCGTCGCGAACTCCGTCGCCACCAGGGCCCAGCCCCAGCCGTACCGGTCCGCGTCCGCGAGGAGGCCGAACAGGGGCGGGCCCAGGGCGAAGCCCGCGAAGAAGCCCGCGGAGACCAGGGCCGAGTCCTGGCCCGCGCGGCCGGGGGCGGCGCGTTGCATGACGAGGACCATGGAGACGGCGTTCGCCGAGACCGCGCAGACGCCCACGGCCACCGCCGCCACCCACACCAGAGGGTGCACCCGGGCCGCCGCCACGAGCAGCAACGCCGCGCCGACCGCCCCCGCCGCGAGCCACCCCGGCAGCCACTCGGCCCGCCCGGGCCTGGCCGCCCTCGACCAGCCGATCCGGCCCACGACCCCCGCCACGCCGAGGACCGCGACGAGCGCGCCGGCCGCCGCGGGGCCGAGGTCGAGGCGGTGGGACCCGTACAGCGCCAAGTACGTGTTGACCGACGCGATGCCGCAGCCGAGGAGGAGCGAGAACGCCGCGAGCCAAGCGATGGTGCCGCGCGGCCGGAGCCCCGCGCCCGCGGCGGGCGGCCGCGCGGGCGGCGCGTCGGCGGGCAGCGCGCGCAGCGCCCACACCGCCGTCACGACCGCCGCACCCGCCGCCGTCCACACGGCGCCGCGCCAGCCGAGCCACCCGGCGAGCGCCGCGAGCGGCAGCCCCGCGGCGAAGGCGCCCAGCTGGACGCCCGACTGCTTGAGGCCGGTGACCGCGCCACGGCGCGCGGGCTCCACGGCGGCCAGGATCGCCTTGTTCGTGGCCGGGTTGGCGAGCGCCTGCGGCAGGCCGCCGAGGGCGACCGCCGCGAGCAGGAAGCCCGCGCCGGGCGCGGCGCCGATCAGCGCGAGCGCCGCGGCGGACAGCAGGAGCAGCGCCGCCAGGGCGCGGCGCGGGCCCACCCGGTCGACGATCCGCCCGCCCGTGGGCGACAGGACGGCGGCGGTGCCGAACCCGATCGTCGTCGTCAGACCGAGCACGGTCGGCGACACGTCGAGGTCGTCCACCAGGCGCGGCCCGAGCGCGCCGAGCAGGAACAGCTGGAGCATCGAGAACGCCATGGCGCAGGTGAGCAGCGCGGTGGGCGCGGGCCGCGGACGTGACTGCGTACGGGCCTTCGTCGGCTCCGTCTGCTCTGTCCCCACTCGTCCGCTCCCCTGGTTCCCTGGTTCCCTGGTTCCCGAAATTCCCGAATTCCCGATAGTGCTTCGGTGCTTCTTCGCTGGCTCTCGACGGTTCTTCGAGCTGGACCGTCCAGGGTGGACGTCCAGAAGCCAACTGGCTGCCGCAGCAGTCGCGCGCGGGGCCGGGCCAGTTCCCGGAGGGCATCGTGAGCTGGGCCACACGCCGGGCGCACGAGGAACATTCCGGACCCGCCGGTGGGCCGTGTGAAGGGGATGCAAAGATGAGCCCCGCCATGACTGGGGGCCGAAGTTGTCGCGCGGTACGGGCTGCGGTGTTCGCGGCCGCCTGTGTGCTGCTCGCGGCCACCGGCCACGCCCTCATGTCGGCGTCGCCGCTGCCGTGGTGGGCGCTGCCCGCCGCGGGCGGGGTGACGTTCGCGGGCGCCTGGTTCCTCGCCGGGCGCGAACGGGGCGTACTCGTCGTCACCTCCGCGTCCGTCGTGGCCCAGGCCGCGCTGCACGCCTGGTTCTCGCTCGCGCAGGCCACGGCCCAGGCGTCGGGGTCCGGCGGGGTGTCGCTCGCCCAGCAGTGGGCCCGCCATCTGCTCTGCGGGGCGGGCGGTTCGCAGCCCATGTCGGAGGCGGACGCGGTCCGCGCCGTCACCGACGCGGGCCTGGCCGACCGGCTGCATGAGTCCGCCGGGCACGTCCGGCACTCGATGGGCATGCAGGAGACGGTCTCCTCGGGCCCAGGCTCGGGCCCGGGATCCGCATCCGCCGCGCACGACATGAGCGGCATGGACGGCATGGGCGGCATGAGCGACGTGGCGGGCACGGGCCACGGCATGAGCGGTATGGACGGCATGACTGGCATGGGCGGCATGCACGGCGGTCATGACATGGGCGGCATGTCGCCGCTCGGCATGCTCGCCGCGCACCTGCTGGCCGCGCTGCTGTGCGGGCTGTGGCTCGCGTACGGCGAGCGCGCGGCGTTCCGCATCGGGCGGGCCGTCGCGGGCTGGCTCGTCGCGCCGCTGCGGCTCGCGCTGCGCCTTCCGCCGCCCCCGCACCGGCCGCGCCTGCGCCCGCGCCGCGACCACGGCGCCCGCAACGCGCGGCGCCTGTTCCTCGTCCACGCCATCACCTCACGAGGTCCGCCGCACGGGATCGCTGTCATCTGACAGCCGGTTACTCCCGGCCCGCCCCACGGACGGCACCCGGCTCGGCGCCACGTCAGCGCCGCGCCGCGGCTCGTCCTACGCGCGACCGGGCACCGGCCCGCACCGCCGCACACCCTGTGCGCGCCACCGGGCCGTACGACACCGTCACCGCCCGCCCTCCGGCGCGGGCGGATCCCGCACGCGGATTCCCGTATCCCGCATTCCTGTAAGGAACATCTGGCGATGGCCCCTGCCCTGAAGGCACCCGCTGCCCAAAAACTCACGAAAGGTTCGGAATGTACGGCGACGGCGACGGCCCCGGCCTCAGCCCCAGCCCGGCCGCTCACCACCACACCCCGCACCACCACACCCCACGCCACGACACCCCGCGCCACCGCAACCCGCGCCACCGCACCCCGTGCCACCGCAACCCGCACCACCACACCCCGTGCGGGTGCAACCCGCCCCACCACGTCCCGCCCCACCCCGCGCCGCACCGACGCCACCGCCGACGAGTCCGTCACGCGGCTCGCGCTCGCGGCGCGTGACGGTGACCCCGAGGCCGTCGACCGGTTCGTGCGCGCGCTGCACCGCGACGTACTGCGCTACGTCGCCCACCTCAGCGCCGACCCGCAGGCCGCCGACGACCTCGCGCAGGACACGTTCCTGCGGGCGCTCGGCAGCCTGCACCGGTTCGAGGGCCGCTCGTCGGCGCGGACCTGGCTGCTCTCCATCGCGCGCCGCACCGTCGTCGACAGCCTCCGGCACGCGGCCGCCCGGCCGCGGCTCGCGGACCGCGACGACTGGCAGACCGCGGCCGAGCAGGCCCAGCCGCGCGGCCTGCCCGGCTTCGACGACGGCATCGCCCTCGCCGAACTCCTCGACGCGATACCCGCCGAGCGGCGCGAGGCGTTCGTCCTCACGCAGCTCCTCCAGCAGCCGTACGCGGAGGCGGCCGCCGCCATCGGCTGCCCCGTCGGCACGGTCCGCTCCCGCGTGGCCCGCGCCCGCGCCACGCTGATCGAGGCGTTGGCGGCCGCCTGATCCGGTACGACAGGAAGGGGGCCGATGCCGCGTGGTGCGGGGTCGGCCCCCTCGGTCCGTCCGGCGCCGCCCGGCCCTGCACGGGTGCCGCTCGCCCCCGGACGACGGTCGGGTAAACCCGACCGCGAAGTGTCGATCTGCCTGTCATGACCGCACCGGTGCCACGCGGCTGCAATGGTCGACGTGCTGATACGCCGCGCGCCGACGCCCTCACCGACAAGCCCCGCCACCAGCCCCGCCACCAGCCCCTCCGCGCCCCTCCTCCGGGTCGGCGGGTGGCTGGCCGCCGCCCTGTGGGCGCTGGCGTTCCCCTTGGTCTCCACCCTGGGGCCGCACCGCGTGTGGGGGATCTCCGCCGCGGCCGGGTACGCGGGAGCCGCGCTCGCCGCGTGGTGGCTGCCCCGACCCCGGGCCCGCGCGGCGTCCGTGACGTGCGCACTGCTCGGCGCCGTCGTCGTCCCCCTCACGCTGCTCCTGCTGACCGGTCAGGGACAGAGCGAGGTCGGCGTGATCGAACGGTCCGGTGTGCTGCTCGTCCGCCAGGCGAGCCCCTACCTGACCGACCCCCAGGACGTCGGCGACTACACCCCGTACCTGCCCGGCATGGCCCTCTTCGGCCTCCCCCGGGCCGTCCTCGGCGACGAAACCGCACCGGCGCGACTGCTCGGCGACGCCCGCCTGTGGTGCGCGGCGGTGTTCCTGCTGTGCCTGGCGGCGGGGCGGTCCGTGCTGCGGGGCCGGGCGCGGGACGGACGTACGACAGGCGCGGCGCGGGACGGACGTACGAGCAGCGCTGCGCGGAACGGACGTACCGGAGACGCGGCGCCGTACCGCACCGGCCTCGCCGTCCTCGTCGCCTCCCCCGTGGTCGCGCTGCCGCTGTGCGTCAGCGGGGTCGATCTGCCGCTCGCCGGGCTCTGCTGCCTCGGGCTCGCGCTCGCGGCGCGGGACCGCCCGGTGGCGGCGGGCCTCGCGCTCGCCGCCGCGTGCTCGCTCAAGTGGACGGCGTGGCCCGCGGTCGCGGTCGCCGCGTCGCTGCTCGCGAGCGGGCCGGGCACGCGGGCAGCACCGTGCGACGCACGGGCGACACTCCGCCGCACCCGGGCGGCACTGCGCTGCGCCGCCACGTCGATCACCGGGACCCTCGTCCTGACTCTCCCCAGCGCACTGCTCGCACCGGGCCCGATGGCGCACCAGGTCCTCGCCTTCCCGACCGGACGCGCCGACGTGGCGACGCCCGCGGCGAGCCCCCTGCCGGGCCGGCTGCTCGCGGACCTCGGCCCATTCGGCTGGTACGTGGCGACGGCGCTGCTCCTGTGCGGCGGGGCCGCGGTCGCGGTGACGCTGGTGGTGCGGCCGCCGTCGGATGCCGTGGCCGCCGCGGACCGCCTGGCGGCGGGGCTGTGCGTGGCGTTCCTGCTGGCGCCCGCGGGACGGTTCGGCTATCTGGCACTGCCGGTGGTCCTGGTGGTGTGGACACGGCTGGCAACGCCTGGGGCGCGGACGCGGCTGGCAACACCTGGGGCGCGAACACAGCGGACCGTACCTGGGGAAAACCCTCCCCCCAAGACACCGGACCGCCCCAGCCCCACCCCCCATCCCCTCGACTACGCTTCTTGACGATCACGTATCGAGCGGTGCCACGGGAGGCCACACACATGTCGGGGCAGCCCGTGGGCGCGGCGGCGGACGAGCGGGGGGTCGCCGTCCGGCAGGCGATGCGCGGGTCGCCGCGGCGGTTCCTGCTGTCGTCGTGGCCGCTGCGGTGCTGGGCGTTCCTCCTCAGCGGGACCCTTGTCGGGTACGTACTCCTCGTACTGCTCCTCGCCCTTGCCGTCGGCGGGTTGCTGCTCTCGGTGGTCGGGGTGGGGCTCGCCGTCCTGACGGCGGTGGCTGTCAGCGGCGTGCCCGTGGGGCGGTTCGAGCGGTGGCGTCTGCGGCTCGTCGAGCCGAACGCGCTGCCGGACGGGCACAGTTCGCTCACGGGCGGCGGCGTACGGGGATGGCTGCGGGTCCGGCTCCGGGAGCGGGCGACCTGGCGCGAGCTCGGCTACGCGTGGCTGCTGGCCCTGGTCTTCTCCAGCGCGGGCCTCGGCATGACGCTGCTGCTCTTCTTCGCGGGGGTCCTCGTGGCGACGCCGCTGATCGTGGCGGCGCTCGCGCCGGAGTCGGTAATGATCATCCCGGGACAAGCGGTGCCGAGCCCGCTGGCGGGCCTCCCCTTCACGGCCGCAGGCGTCCTGCTGCTCGCCCTGGCGGCGTACGCGGCGGGGCTGCTGGCGGGCGCGCAGGTGCGGACGGCGCGGTTCCTGCTCGGGCCGCGCGACGAGCTGAGCCGGCGCGTCCTGGAGCTCACCCGGTCCCGGGTACGCCTTGCCGACGCCTTCGAGGCCGAACGGCGCCGCATCGAACGCGACCTGCACGACGGGGCGCAGCAACAGCTCGTCGCCCTGACGATGACGCTCGGCCTCGCCCGGATGGAACTCGGCGACGCGCAGCCGGCGGCGGCCGAACTCGTCGAACGCGGCCGCGGCGAGGCCCGCCGCGCCCTCGACCAACTGCGCGAGCTCGTCCGCGGCATCCATCCGCAGGTCCTCACCGACCACGGCCTGGCCGCCGCCGTCACGGAGGTCGCGCTGCGCCACCCCGTACCCGTCGCCGTCGACATCGACCTGCCGCGCCGCCTGCCCGACGCCGTGGAGACCACCGCGTACTTCACGGTGACGGAGGCCCTGGCCAACGCGGCCAAGCACAGCGGCGCTTCCCGGGTCACGGTCGTCGGCAGGCTGGAGCGCGCCCGGCTCAGGCTCTCGGTCACCGACGACGGTCGCGGCGGGGCCGACCCGGCCCGGGGCACGGGCCTGACCGGCCTCGCGGACCGCCTGGCGATCCTGCAGGGCCGTCTCACCGTGTCCAGCCCGGACGGCGGCCCGACCGAACTGAGAGTGGAGGTGCCGTGCTCCGCGTAATCCTCGCCGAGGACGCCGTGCTGCTGCGGGCGGGGCTCGTGGAGCTTCTGACGCGCGGCGGCCACGAGGTGATCGCTGCGGTCGGCGACGCCCCGTCCCTGGCCCGCGCCGTGGACGACGAACGTCCCGACATCGTGATCACCGACGTACGAATGCCCCCGGACTTCCGCGACGAGGGCCTCCAGGCCGCGCTCGAACTACGCACCCGACACGGCCAATTGCCCATCCTGGTGCTCTCCCAGTACATCGCCACGGCGTACGCCGCACAGCTCCTGAGCGGCGACGCGGCGGGCGTGGCGGGACTCGGCTACCTGCTCAAGGACCGGGTGGGCGAGGTCGCGGAGTTCCTGGACACACTGCACCGGGTCGCCGCGGGCCAGACCGTGATCGACCCGGAGGTCGTCCGCGTCCTCCTCACCCAAAAGACCCGGACCACCCCCCTGAACCGCCTCACCCCACGCGAACGCGAAGTCCTGACCCTGATGGCCCAGGGCCTCAACAACCACACCATCGCCCACCGCCTCACCATCACCGAGGCATCGGTGGTCAAACACTCCAGCAACATCTTCACAAAGCTGGACCTGGACCCCACAGAGGGCAACCGCCGGGTCCTGGCGGTACTGGCCCACCTGCGCGGCGGCACGGAACCCCCACCACCGTGACGCGCGCCAGATCGCGCCGGTCGAGCGTAAGCTCCGCGCCGGTGTCGCGCTCAGAGGCAAGGGCCACCTTCGCCACGTCCGCGAGGTCCAGGTCCGAGTCGCGATAGTCGGCGCGCACCGACGGGGCGACACGCAGATGACCCTCCGTGCTCTTGGGCAGAACGACACGGTCTCGTCGCACCCGGTGTTCGGATGCCGTCGGCCGCACTGAGCACCGCTTCACGGCCGAGCTCGCGCATGACGTGGTCAATCTCCGAGAACAACAGCGGGGAGATCCCCCAGGAGACCCGCAGCCATGACGGCTTCGTTGACGCACGCACGCAGTCCCCCCGATCGACTCATCCAGCGCGCCTGCAAGATCTCCGCACCTTCCACCGATGGCGCTCCGCACTCTGACGCAAGCCCGGGACGCACTCCCGGACATGCTTCAACGCACCTCCACACAATGACCTTTGACTACATGTCACCAATCAACCTACATCCACTGGCGTTTGCCACTTGGGATGTCATGGGCATTCTGTATGGGTCTGATCGTCGGCGCGGGTGCAACCTTGGGGGGCCGATGGCAAGAGGGGACGCCTGGGCACGGAAGGGCACGACCACATCGGTGGCGGACCTCGTCGCCCGGTTCGGCGAGGAGGTCCGGGCCAAGCTGCAAGGTCCCGCAGGGGCGGTCAGCAGTAGAGAGGACAGCCTCACCGCGCCCGTGGAACAACTGCTGCGCGGTATGGCCTCCCGGCAACGCCTCAAGCTCATCGCCCACGGTCAGAGCCGTGTCAAGGAACTCGGGATACGACCCGACTTCGCCATCTCCTGCGACGGTCGGACCATAGGGCACGTCGAACTGAAACAGCCTGGTTCGGGCGCCGATCCGGAGAAGTGGTCGGTGAAGACCCACGACCGGAAGCAGTGGGAGAAGATCAAGGCCCTCCACAACGTGCTGTACACCGACGGATACCAGTGGGCGGTCTACCGCTTCGGTGCGCAAGTCGGCCCAACCGGAATACTGGCTGGAGACCTGGAGTCCGGTAGCCAGCAACTCATTGCCCCGGACACCGGGTTCGAGCGCGCCCTCACCCACTTCTTCATGCCGGCGCCCATCGACCACGGCAGCATCGACGAGCTGGTCAGGCGCATCGCGAGAATCTGTGCCCTGCTGCGCGACGAGGTCACCGAACGTCTCACCCGTGAGGAGCACGGGGAGGCTGACGCTGCGTTCTCGATCCTGGCCGGGAACTGGAAGGACCTGCTCTTCCCCGACGCTCGCCCGGAGGAGTTCGCGGACCAATACAGTCAGACGCTGACGTTTGCCATGCTGCTGGCTCGTCTTGAACACATTGCTCTGAGCCGGCTTACGCTCCCCGAGGTCGCGCTCCGCCTAGGCAAGCGGCATTCCTTGATGGGCAAGGCGCTGGCGGTGCTGACGGACGACGCCCTCGACGATCTGCGGGGCGTCATCGACCCGTTGATCGACGTCATTTCGGCCGTCGACCCCGAGATGTTCAAGGACGAGTCCGGAGACGCCTACCTCCACCTGTACGAAGGCTTTCTGACCGCCTACGACCCGGAACTGCGGCGGCGGACGGGTACGTACTACACGGCCGGAGAGGTCGTCCGCTTCATGGTCGGCTTCACCGACGAGGTGCTGCGTGACCGGCTCGGCCAGGAGGACGGGTACGGAAGCGAAGACGTCACCGTCGTCGATCCGGCCATGGGCACCGGGACCTTTCTCATCAACATCATCGACCACGTCGCCAAGTCCCTGTCACTGAAGTACGGCAGGACCCTCAAGTCCGGGCTTCTCCGGGAACTCTCGGGCCGACTAGTTGGACTGGAGAAACAGACCGGGCCGTACGCGGTCGCCGAACTCCGTGTGCACCACGCCTTCCGGTCCCACGACGCCGACGTCACGCGCCGCCCGCCGAGGCTTCTCGTCGCCGACACACTCGACGATCCCGCTGTCGAGCACCACTTGGGCTTCATGTACGAGGCGATCGCCCGCCACCGCCGAATGGCGAACAAGATCAAGGCGGACGAGAAAGTCATGGTGGTCATCGGTAATCCGCCCTACCTGCGGGGTGCGAAACAGTCGGGCGTCGGACGTTGGGTCACCGAGGGAAACCCGAACGATCAGGGCCCGATCCTTGCTCGCTTCCACCCGGAGGACAACGGGCGCGTCGGATACGCCCTCGACAACCTCTACGTCTACTTCTGGGCGTGGTCCACCTGGAAGGTTTTCGACCAGTTGACTGCCTCGGGAGCACCGAAAGCCCCCAGTGGAATCGTCGCCCTCATCACCAACTCCGGATACCTGGACAGCGAGGGCTCGGCCGGCATGCGGCACTACCTGCGTGAGGCCGCTGACGAGGGCTGGGTCATCGGTCTCTCCCCCGAGGGCGCCTATTCCGACACTCGCACCCGTGTCTTCCAGGATGTCAAGCGGGAGATCTGCATCGCCGTCTTCGTCCGCCATGGCGCCCCGGACGCGGGTACACCGGCGCGAGTCTGGCGACTCGACGTCCCCGCGGGTACACGCGAGGAGAAGTTCGCCTGGCTGGAAGGGCTCGGCCTCGACGGCCATCGCGACGGGACCTCCTGGCAGCTCTGCCCCACACAGTGGACGGCGCCTTTTCACATCACGTCCGGCTCCGCGTGGTCGGCAATGCCACCGGTGGACGCCCTGCTGCCCTGGACGAGTTCCGGCAACAAGAACAACCGCAACTGGCCCGTCTCACCCAGCCGGGACGTCCTGGAAAAGCGCTGGCGCAGGCTTATCCAGGCTCCCGCAGAGGCCAAGGCGGCGCTGATGAAGAGCACCGGGGACCGCCGGCCGGAGAAGCCCGAACCACCCCTACCCGGCCAGCAGGAAAAGGGCCCCCTCGCTGAGGAGGACGAAACGGTTCCGGTCGTTGTCCCGTACGGGCGAATGACCTTCGACCGGCAGCACATCATCGCGGACCGGAGAGTGATCGACCGGCCGCGACCAGCCTTGTGGTTCGCCCACAACGACCGACGCCAGATCTACTTGTCCGAACTCCACACGGAGTCAGGTCGCCCCGGCCCGGCGGTGACCTTCACCGCCCTTCTGCCCGACATCCATCACTTCAAAGGCACCGAAGGTGGCCGCGTCGTCCCTCTCTACCGCCACCCCCACAAGCCTGAACCAAACGCAACCCCTGGCCTGCTGCGGCTGCTCACCAAGACGCACGGCGTGACGGTCACCGCCGAGGATCTCTTCGCATACATCGCGGGAACAGCCAGCCACAGCGGCTATACCCGCCGCTTCGCCGCGAACCTCGCCGAGCGGGGTGCCCGTATCCCTATAACGCGCGACCCGGCTCTATGGGCGGAGGTCGTGGACGTGGGACGGCGCACGGTGTGGATCCACACGTACGGCCAGCGCTTCGCCGCCCACAACGACAGTTCGCCTGGATCGACCCCGAGGCTTCCCCCTGAGGAGCAACCGGAATGTGTCGTCGTGATCGGAGACGACGACGGTCTACCTGAAGACATCTCCTACGACGCGTCCACGCGAACCCTCACCGTGGGCACGGGCTGCATCTGTCCGGTGGCGCCGGAAGTCTGGGACTACCGGATCGGTGGGGTGCAGGTGATCCGCAAGTGGTTCAGCTTCCGCAAACGCAAGCCAGACGTGGAGCGGCAGACTCCATTGAACGACATCCTGCCTCCGACCTGGCCTTCCCGGTGGACCGTCGACCTGCTGGATCTCATCAACGTACTCGGGCTCCTCGTAGCCCTCGAACCGCGACAGGCCCAGCTCCTGAACGCCGTGAGCAGCGGCCCGCTCATCACCACCGACGACCTATGGGGCGAGGGCATCCTGCCCGTACCTGCCTACGCGACCAAGGAACCGAAGCCGCCGCGGAAGTCTCGACGCACCCCTGGCCCTGGTCAGGAGAGCCTCGACTTCTCGGACTGACACCCGCGTGCTCGGCGGCTGCTCAGGACGGGCACCGCTCGAGCGTCAAGACTTCCGAGAAGCGCAGTGCCTCGCAGACGGCCTGGCTGCCACCTCTGCATGACATCGCTGGCCAGACCGCCCCTCAACGGAAGAACGGCCACCCAACCCGATGAATGATCTGAAACAGGTTGAGCAGTCGGCGAACACTACAAAACCACAGTTCAGGAGCCCTACTTCGCAGGCTCCAAAATCGCCACGCACTCCACATGATGCGTCATAGGGAACAGGCCCAAAAATCGGATCATCTTAAAATCCCAGGTCAGGCGGCACTTTCGGGCCCACCCACCTGGCCGAAACCCCCTTTGAGCGTCAGACGAGCGTCAAGCGATTCCGTCTGGCCAGCACCTTAGGACCGGACGCCTAGAGACCTCACCTTTGATCGCGACAGGCACGAAGGGGTCACCGTTCCACCGGACAGCCGCCTGAGCACTGCACATACTTTGGGGGGCACCTGATAGCTGCCTCCCAGGTGGGCACGGCAGCCTCACCCTCTGCACGCCCCCACTGCCAGGCCAAACAGAACCCATGCACTAGCTTTGCGATCGCCGCCATACGCATTCGCACCGGCAAGCTTGCCGCCGGGAGTGCAGCCTCTCGCCCTTCCTGAGACAGCCCGACCGGCCTGAGGGTGCTCGGAACGCACCGAGCTGAGAAAGACACAGCAGTCTCTCCCTCGTCGCCGAGTCCGGCTACTCCACGCCTTGTCGGCGAACTACGCGACGAGACTCAGTCGCGCACCCATACCTTCCCACGCATCAAGTACCGCTTCGTGGGCTCCGGGCTGGAGATGCGCATAGCGCTCGGTCGTCTGATAGTTCGAACATGAGAGGTCATGGCAAGAGGATCGGCGATGGCCTGCTCGGCTTGTGGCGCAGGTCAGCACCCCATTTGCCATTGCCGGGCGATCTCCAAAACCCGCAGAAGCGTCAAGCGAGCGTCATGCCACAGATACATCAAAGCGACCCATCACAGGTGCCCGTGCGAGCGTCTGGCAGCCTTCCGCTTCACCGAGAGCGGTACCAGTTGGCTCCAACGCGGCGTGCTCGTCGTTCGGGAACGGGTTATCGGACGGACGCGTGCCGACCATCATGTGTGGTCCCCGATTTTCGCCTACACGCTGACGTGCCCGCTCACGCTCGGCGGTAAGGTCCGGGGGCAGAGTCCGTGAACCCAGCCGAGTCCTGCCGGCCTCCGCCCCGCACCGGGTTCCCCGGTCGTAAACTGAAGCCCTTTCCGTAGCTGGTTGGGGGCACGAAAGCACCGATGAACCCGCTGAATACTGCGATCGATCCACGAGCTGTCGGCCCATTCGAACTGTTGCGCGTACTCGGACAGGGTGGGATGGGCCGCGCCTACCTCGCGCGGCGGCTGCCCCTGGAGCGACTGGGACCGGAGTACGAGGCCGCCTACCACCTCGCGGAGCCGGACGACGACAGCGCCGGGCCCGGACTCGCGGTCGTCAAGGTCATCAGGCCGTCGGTGTTCACCGAGTACACGGCGGCCGACCAGCAGAAGGCGCGTGACCGCTTCGAGCAGGAGGTCGACGCGATCCGCTCTGTGCTGAGCGCCCGCGTTCCCGCGCTGCGCGGGGCCGACGTCGCGACCGATCGGCCGTGGCTCGCGATGGACTACGTACACGGGCCCACGCTGCACAGACTGGTGACGGGGAACGGACCTCTCGACGTCGTTCCCTTCGCGGGGCTCGGCCTCGCTTTGGTGGAAGCGTTGCGAGCCATCCACGGCGAGAAGATCCTGCACCGGGATCTCAAGCCGAGCAACATCGTTCTCGGTCCGGCCGGACCGGTGGTCCTGGACTTCGGCCTCGCGGTCCTCTCCGAGCGCCGGTCAAGCGGGGCCCTCACCGAGACCGGCGCGTCCATGGGCACTCATGGCTACACGCCGATGGAGCAGCTTCTCGATGCGAAGCACGTCGAAGAGCCCTCTGACGTGTACGCGTTCGGGGCGACCCTCTACTTCGCGGTAACCAAGGCTCCTCCGTACCCCGTCGCGCCGACGGGCTCACCGCCCGACTGGGAAGGTATCGACGACGGAATCCGTGAGCTGCTCGCCCCGATGCTCCTGCACGAAGCCGGGCAGCGCCCCGTCCTGGACGTGGTGGAGGACCGCCTCACGGCCCTGCTCGCCGCGCACGGCTCGTCGCCCGAGGAAGCGGACGAGGCGCTGGCCATCCTGGTCCGCGACTCCGGGCTCATCCCGGTGCTGCCTCCTGAGGCCCTGACTGATCAGCCCGATCCGAAGGTCCGGGAACAGGCGCAGCGGGCGGTCGACGACGGTGCGGCGCCCGACAGCCCCTGGGCGGCGGCTGGGGCTGAACTCTTCCATGAGCTCTTCGCCGCCTCCGCATCGGATGGCGGCGATGAACTCCCGGCATCGGACGGGGGCGAAGTCGCGGACGACACCGAGGGGGAGAAGAACCTCGTGCCGGGTGGGGACGGCGTGCATCCGGGGGCGAACGGTCACATGGCGACCCCGGCCGATGTACAGCCCCCCGGCCAGGACGGCCCCACCCCGAACGGCGCCACCCCGGTCCCCGCGCAACCAGTGGTCTCGCCGAAGCCCGCACTGACCGCCAGGGACGGCGCCGCACCCTCCGCCCCCACCGTGGCGACCAGCTACCGGCTTCAGCCCCCGGCGCCGCGCGCTTCACAGAAACGGGAGGCGGCGTTCAACGCCTCGCCCGCCACCGTGCCGCCCGCCGCTGCGAAGGCCGCTGACCGTCTACGCCGCGACTACGCGCACAGCCGGCATCTGTAGGGCACGGCACGGCCTCCCGGCGCCGGGAGGCCGTGCCGCCTCGCGCCGTAACCTCATCCGAGCCACCCGACTCTCCCGGGTGTCCAGAACCTCGCTACCCGACAGACCGACAGACCCCGATCGCCACCGACTCTAAGGACCCTCACCCGATGCCCGACGCAGCGCCCGCCGACAGCTCGGTCACTCCTGTCGGGCCGCCCCCGGCCGGGACCGTTATCGAAGTGAGGGACGAGGAGTGGCTGGTACGCAACAGTTCTACGATGCCGAATGGCGAGTACGTCGTTGAGGCCACCGGAGCCTCCGAGCTGGTACGGGGCCGTACGGCCCGTTTCCTGAGCTCGCTCGACGAGCCACGTGTCCTGCGCCCGGAGGACACGGTGCTGCTGCCCGACTCCTCGCAGCACTTCCGGCGCAGCCGTCTCTTCCTGGAGGCGGTATTGCGCCGGACTCCGCTCCCGCAGATCCAGACGGGGCTCGCGCTCACCGATGGATTCCTGCTGGACCGGATGGACTACCAACTGCGCCCGGCGGTGAAGGCTCTGGCGGATCCGCTCCGCCCGCGGCTGCTGATCGGTGACGTGGTCGGTCTCGGTAAAACCCTCGAAATCGGGGTGCTGCTCGGCGAGTTGGTACGCCGGGGACGCGGGGAGAGAATCCTGGTCGTCACTCCGGCCCCCGTTCTGGAGCAGTTCCAGCACGAGCTCTGGACGCGTTTCTCGCTGCCGCTGGTCCGGCTCGACAGTGTCGGCATCGCGCGGATCGAACGGAAGGTGCCGGCCGGCCGGAACCCGTTCACGTACTACAAGCGCGTGATCGTCTCCATGGACACCCTGAAGAACCCGAAGCGGTACCGGCCCTGGCTGGAGGACGTGCACTGGGACGCCGTCGTGATCGACGAGTCACACAACCTCATCAACCGGGGCAGCGACCGCCGGGCTCTGGCCAACCTCCTCGCGGACCGTACGGACGCCCTCATCCTGGCCAGTGCCACCCCCCATAACGGCGACATGGCCTCCTTCACCGGCCTGATGCGCCTTCTCGACCCCATGGCGGTCAAGGACCCGAAGCATCCCAAGCCGGAGGAACTGCATCATCTGATGCTGCGCCGGACGAAGACCAGCACGGAGGTCGCCAAGGCTCTCGACGGGGCCTGGGCACCGCGCGGCGGCTCGTATCCGGTGCCGTGCGCGGCGAGTGACCTCGAGGAGCGGATCTTCGCCGAGCTGGCGGGATTCTGGCTCGCGAAGCCCGGCGAGGAGGCCACGGCCGCAGGGCCGGGCGAGACGGTCCCCGCTCCCATGGCTCCGGCCAGCCGGGCTACCGACGACCGGCTTTTCCCGTACGTCCTGCTGAAGTCCTTCCTCTCCTCCCACCGGGCCCTGTTCGCCACCGTCCGCAAGCGGCTCACCGGACTCGGCCATCGGCTCCCGAAGGAGCACACGGAGATCACCGACCCGCCGGTGCCCAGTGCGGCCGACGCTCTGGCCACGCCGGAAGTCGCGTCCCTGCTGCGTCTCGCCGATCTGGCCCGAGCCCTGGAGGTCGCCACAGCTGACGCGCTGCGGAGGCCCGACGCCGAGCGTGATCTGTCGGCCACCGCCAAGCTGGCGGGTCTGGTCACCGAGCTGCGGCGGATCGGGGTGGGGGCGGGCAGCCCGCGCCGCGCCGTGGTGTTCTCCGAGCGCCGCGAGACGCTGGCCTGGCTCGGCGCCGTCCTGCCGCCGCTGCTCGGCTGGCGGGACGGGGACGAAGCCGCGGCTGCCGTGCGGGTCCTGCACAGCCTCGTACCGGACACCGTCCAGCAGGGGTACGTCGACGAGTTCGCGCGGGCCGGCGGCGACATCCGGCTGCTGCTGACCGGTGACGGCGCCTCCGAGGGCGTCAACCTCCACCGCCAGTGTCACCACCTGATCCACTGGGACCTGCCGTGGAGTCTGATCCGCGTGGAGCAGCGCAACGGCCGCATCGACCGCTACGGCCAGAGTGAGCCGCCCGAGTTCCGGGCCATGGTCCTGACCTCGACAGTGGAAGGCGCGTTGGACGACACCGCCGTCGCCGTGAAGGTGCTGGCCCGTGAGGCTCGCGTCCACGAGATCCTCGGCGCGGTCGAGGCCGCGACGAAGGAGAACGACGCGGACCGCGAGGAGATCCGTGTGATGGAAGCGCTGTTCACGGGCGCTGCCCCGGACGACGCGGTGCGTGACCTGGAGGCAGTACCCGCCGCCACGGACAGCGATGAGGTGCTGACGACCGGACTGCCCGTCGAGCGGCAGACTCTGGCCGAGTTCGGCACGGGCCCGGACGACTTCGGTTCCTTCGAGGATTCGGGCGACTTCGACGATCTCGACGACTTCGACCTGGACGCGATCGGCCATCCTAACTCTGCGGACGACATCGCAGGTCCGGGCGGCAACGGCGACCAGGCCTCGGGCACCACCGAGACCGGTACCACCGAACACGACGACGGGACGGGAAGCGACACACTGCCGCCCATCCCCACCGTCAACACCCTCCGTCTGTTCGCGGACTCCGCCGAGCGCAACCGTCGGGAGTACGTCCTGACCGGCCTGGCCGAGCTCGCCGACCTGGAGCAGTTCCGGCTCCACACCGCCGCCGTCGGGAACGACCTCAGTTTTGACACTCCCGCGGATCTCTTCCGGCAACTCGACGTGCTGCCCCCCGGCTATCTGCGCGACCAGAACATCAAGCGCCGCATGAACCTGACGTTCAGCCGCACGGACGGGGCGGAGTCCTTGCGCCGCGCCCGCGAGGCCGCGGACTCGACCTCCCTGTGGCCGGACGCGCACTATGTCGGCGAGCTGCACCCGGTGGTGGAGTGGATCACCGACAAGGTGCTGGTGCAGATTGGGCGCCAGCAGGCGCCCGTCCTTCAGGTCGACCCGAAAACGTTGGTCGCGGGCCCGGTGGTCCTCACCCAGGGCGTGTGGTCCAACGCGGAAGGCCGTCCGACCGTTGTCGCCTGGTGTGCCGTGGAGGGCTTGGCGAGCGGCAAGGCTCAGGTGCGCGAGCTGACCCGTGAGGTGCTGGCCGAGTACGGGGTCGGCCCCGACATGGACGACCACTACGCCGCCGGCGGCATCGACGCCCTCCAGGCACTGGTGGGGCCCGCGGTCACCGAGACCCGGCGCGAGCTCAAGAAGCTGCGAAGGATCGCGAACGAGAAGGTCGACGCGCCGCTGCGCGCCTACGAACGGCGGGTCGGCCGCTGGCAGCAGCAGTCCCTTCCCGGCTTCGCGGGCGGGCGCGGCGCACGCGACGCCGCGGCCGAACGGCTTCGGGAGGCCGCCGCGCGGATGCGCACCACGGGTGAGCCGATGGTACGGATCCTCGCCGTCCTGGAACCGGGCGCATGACAGGCCCGGCGGCCCCGGCAGAGACCCGTCACCCGTCACACACCGAGCACGAGCATGAGCAGGAGCAACAGGCGTGACGTTCGACTCCCTGATCAACGAAGGCGAGTACTTCCCGCCCTTCTATCTGGACGAGATCCTGCCCAAGCAGCTTCGCGGGGGCCCGCTCAAGGAGTGGACGGCCCTTGAGCGGCAGGGGCAGCGCACTCCGCGGCAGGGCCTGCGCGATCTGGCCCAGCCCTACCTTGCCGCGCGCGCCGCCCTCGCCACCGACGCCGAGAAGTACCACGCGGTCCCGGACACCCGGGCCGTCGCGGCGCAGAAGACGGCGGCCGACGTGCTCAAGGCCGTCTCCGCCGAGTCCGATCCGCCCACCTTCCAGCCCGCTCCGTCCGACGCCGGACCCGGCAGCACACAGGGACCGGCCCCGGCTTTGGGCGCCCTTGTGCCGGACCGGGCCGCCGACGACCCACCCGAGTCCGTGTGGCGGACCGACCTCGCCGCCTGGCACCGCCAGCTGCTCATGGCCCTCGGTTTCGACCCGGTCGCGCCCGGCCACCTCACCGCGACGACACCCACTGGCCCCGTCGCCGTGCCGGTCGCCCACCACGAGCCGGGCCTTGTCGTTCTGACCGGGGGCTTCGCCACCGATGTCGATGCCACGCGCGGTGACGGCTCGGCGAACCGCCTGGCGGCTCCGGTGCGCATCGCTTCCGGGAAGTCCCTGACCACGGTGACCGACCTCGCCGCGTGGCTGCTGACCAACGACAACGCACCCCGTTACGCACTGCTGTTGTTCGGCGGCGTGATGGTCCTCGGCGACAAGGACCGCTTCTCCCGCGGCCAGTACCTCGCGGTCAGCCTCGACACGGCGCTGCCCCGCAAGGCCGCCAAGGGCGCCACCGCCGGCGAGATCGACCTGATCGCCGCAGTCTTCGGCGCCCCGTCGCTGCGTCCTGGAGAGGACGGTTCGGACGACGACATCGCCAAGCTGGTCGCCGAGTCCCGCGACCACTCCGTGGGCGTCACCGCCGAACTGCGGGTGGGTCTGCAGAAGTCGGTGCACCTGATCGCCAACGAGGTACTGGACCTGGCCCGCGAGCAGGGCGTGCACCCCGACGACCTACAGGACTGGCTCCCGGAGGTCCTCAAGGAACCGGGCGACCTGCCCAAGCTGCTCACCCACGAGTCGCTGCGCTATCTGTACCGGCTGCTGTTCCTGCTGTACGCGGAGGCCCGCCCCGAGCTCGACATCGTGCCGATGAAGAGCGACGAGTACGTCACCGGCTACAGCGTGGCCCGGCTGCGCGAGCTGGTCGCGCAAGAGAAGCTGGGCAGCGCGTCGCGGCGCGGCCACCACTTCCACGACTCTCTCGCGCTGCTCTTCGAGAAGGTCTTCACCGGGCATCCGGTGGCCGACACCGTCAAGGACCGGACCACCCTGTCCGCCGCATCGGCGGCCGTCACCGAGCCCACCGAGTCCATCGAGCCCGTTGCCGGGAGCACTCCGGACCCCGACTCCCAGCCGCACCTCGCCGAGGACGACGGTCATGCGGCGGTACGCATCGAGGCCCTGCGCTCCCGCCTCTTCGATCCGGAGTCGATAAAGCTCGTCGGCCAGAGGATCGCCTACCCGACGGCCACGCTGCCCGACGGCAGTCCCGCGCCCGCCAGGCCCTTGGACCTGCGGCTGCGCAACGAGGTCCTGCATCAGGTGCTGCGCCACCTCACCTTCGTCGAGGGCAAGGGCAGGGGCCACGGCGCGTTCATCTCGTACGCGAACCTGAGCATCAACCACCTCGGCGCGGTCTACGAGGGCCTGATGTCCTACACCGGCTTCATCGCCCGGGAAGCGCTGTATGAGGTCGCCAAGGGCGGTGACGAGAGCGGCGGGTCCTGGCTGGTCGAGGAGGGGCAGGTGCGGTCGGGGCGCTATCCGGACGAGCCGGGGAACAGCGTCTTCGTCAAGGATGTCGTGGACCGCGACACCGGGGAGACGGCCTCGCGCGTCCATCCCGTCGGCTCGTACGTGTACCGGCTCGCGGGCCGGGACCGGCAGACCAGTGCCTCGTACTACACGCCCAAGTCCCTGACCGAGGCCGCGGTGGAGCAGACGCTCCGCTTCCGCCTCGACGACGAGGGCCGCGTCGACCCCCTGAAGCCGGAGAAGGCGTGGGTCAACGCGGCGGACGTGCTGCGCTGGCGGGTGTGCGAACCCGCCCTGGGCTCCGGCGCCTTCCTCAACGAGGCCGTCGACCAGCTCGCCGCCCTGTACCTGAAGCTCGCACAGCGCGAACACGGCGTGGAGATCGACCCCGAGGACTACCAGCGCGAACTCCAGAAGGCGAAGGCGTACATCGCCCTGCACAACGCGTACGGCGTCGACCTCAACGACACCGCCGTGGAGCTCGCCGAGATCTCCCTGTGGCTCAACACCATGCACCCCGGCATGAAGGCCCCCTGGTACGGGCTGCATCTGCACCAGGGCAACTCCCTCGTGGGCGCGGCACGCAAGGTCTACCCGGGCCACTCCCTGCACCTGGGGGGCTGGCTGAACGCCAAGGAGCAGCAGCGGCCCCGGCACGTTCCGCTCACCGAGCGGCTGAAGCACCGGGAGGTCCATCAGTTCCTGCTTCCCGCCCTGGGCTGGGGCTCGATCGCCGAGCAGGTGTCGGTGCGCAAGCCGAAGAAGGGCGCGGCGGCGGACGAGCAGCCCGTGAGCGTGGCCGCCGGATCGGTGGCGGACTGGCTCGACCCAGAGCTGATCGAGGCCATGAAGAGGTGGCGCTCGGCGATGCGGCGGAACCCGAAGGGCGAGCAGAAGCCGAAGACGTCGACGAAAAAGGCCGCCACCAGCGCGGCCGACGCCCGCGACAAGGCCGCGGTCACGGACGAGCGCATCGGGCAGGGCGCGTTCGACCTGGGCCTCGACCTGTGGGAGCAGGGCGGCTTCGACTTCTCGGGCACGAGCACGGACGCCGGCGCGAACGCGGAGGCGGGAGCCGTGTCGCCGTCGAAGCAGACCGCCAAGGAGGAGAAGAAGGGGGCGGAGGCTGGGGCATCCGAGGGCAAGCAGGGACGCACTCAGACGGGCCGCCTGATGGCCCTGGCGCGGCGGGTCGAGTACCTGTGGGACCTGGTCCGACTGCGTCTCGACCTGTCCGAGCGCGAGATCGCGCGCACCATCGACGTGTGGGGCGCGACCGCGGCCGACGTGGCGAAGCCCCACGGCGCCGTCCTCATGGACCGGGACGCGGTGGTCCAGGCACTGCGCGCCGAGGGCAGCCCGTACTGGCGGCTGAAGCAGCTGATGGACGCCTGGTGCGCGCTGTGGTTCTGGCCGTTGGAAGAGGTCGGCCTGCTGAACGGCTCGGACCCGGTCTACCGGAACGGCGACGAGGACCTGACGCGGCGCGGCAAGGGGCAGGCCGGCCGCAAGGTGGCCCTGAAGTCCCTGGAGGACTGGATCGCCTTCGCCGAGGCTCTCGTGGGACGGGTGGACACGGACGACAGCACGGGCACGCTGGAAGAGATCCCGAAGGTGTCGGACCTCCCGTCGCTCGACACGTTCGAGACGGAACTCGACCGGCAGATGACGGCCACGTCGGCGTGGGTCTCGCATCTGGACATCGGTGACCTGTTCCCGTGGTACGGCACGTCGTACGAGATCGCGGAGGAACACGGCTTCTTCCACTGGGAGTTGAACTTCGCGCATGTCTTCGCGGAGGGCGGGTTCGATCTGCTGGTGGGGAATCCGCCGTGGGTCCGCCAGGAGTGGGACGAGCCCGCTGTGCTCGCGGAGATCGAGCCGTGGTTCGTCCTGGGCGGGAAGGCGGCCGAGGCCCAGTGGAGCGAGGAAGTGGAGCGTCTGCTGCGGGATCCCCGTCGCCGCTCGTTCTACCTCAACGAACTGGAGACCGTGGCGGGCATCTCCGGCTTCCTGTCTTCACCGGATACGTACCCCGAACTGGTCGGCACCCGGCCGGACATGTACCGGGCGTTCATGCTGCAGGCGTGGCGGGTCACGGGGGAGCGGGGGATCGCGGGGCTGATTCACCCGTCCACGCATTTGACGGGGGCGAAGGAGGGGGTGTTGCGGAGGGCGGCTTATCGGCATTTGCGGTTCCATGCCGACTTCACGAACGAGCTCCTCATCTTCGCCAACCCCGTAGGCAACAGCTCTCACTTCAGCGTGAACGTCTACGGGGCGGAGACCGAGATCAAGTTCCAGCACATGAGTTGGCTGCTCCATCCCCATGTGCTGACCAAGTCACTCAGGCACGACGGCACCGGACCCGTACCCGCGGTGAAGAACGACGGCAAGTGGGACCTGCGCGCCCATCGCGACCGAATCGTCACCGTGGACCCGCAGATGCTCGAAGACTGGCAGGAACTGGCCGGAGAGGATGAACCAGGTCCGACCGAAGAGGCCAAGCTGCTTTTCCCGGTGACGCGGTCCGAAGAATCGGCCATCGCCGCGCTGGCCCGCTGGCCCCACAGACTTGGCGCGCTCGAACCCCGAATCAGCGGTGGTTTCAACGAGAAGACCGACCGTGCAGCGGGCTACTTCTCCTGGACTCCCGGCAGGGCGGAGCAGTGGAACGAAGTGATCCTTCAGGGGCCGATGTTCAGCGTCGCGACTCCCTACCACAAGCAGCCGCCCGAGGGCGGTTCGAAGAGCATGCGCGACTACGAGCCCTGGGACCACCTCAACCTCGGCGAGGACGAGGTGCCACGTACGAATTACCGGCGAGCGTGCGCTGAGTCCCGGTTCGTCGGCGCCCAGGACCGGTGGGTGGACTTCGACCGCGTGGCTCAACTCCGCGCCGACTCGGCTGCCATGGCCGCAGCGGAAGACGACGTGGACGCCTCGCTACCAGAACTAACGACTGAGGAACGCGACAAGGCTTTCGAGTCCCTGCTCAGCGCGGCGAGCATGCGACCGTACTCGGAGTTCTTTCGGGTCGTGTGGCGAGAGATGATCGCCGGCAACACCGAGCGGAGTCTCTTCGCCTGCCTGGTGCCGCCGGGTGCCAACCACATCCACGCAGTTCGGAGCTGCGCACTCGCTAACGATTCGGACACTACGCTGGTAGCTGGCTTCCTCGCGTCCCTGCCCTTGGACTACACCCTGCGAGCCACAGGTCGGGGCCATCTGGACGTGTCAGACGCGCGCGCCATGCCCGCCCCCACCCCCGGTCACCCCCTCGCCAACGCCCTACTCCTCCGCACCCTCCGCCTAAACGCCCAGATCAACGCCTACGCCCCCCTCTGGAACAAGCTCTACGACCCCACCTGGCAGACCGACACCTGGGCCGCCGCCTCCGCATGGCCGTCCGAACTCGCATCCCTCGCCGACGGAGTCACACCGACCTGGACCCCCGCCAGTCCCCTGCGCACCGAACTCGCCCGTCGCGCGGCCCTCGTGGAGATCGACGCGCTCGTCGCCGTCTGGCTCGGGATCAGCAAGGATGAGCTGGTCGCGATGTACAACGCCCGATTCCCCGTACTCAAGCAGTATGAGGAGAACATGTGGTTCGACGCGACGGGCCGCCGTATCGCCAAGGCGCACCAGCAGCACGGATACGGGCAGCCCAAGGATGCCTGGAAGCAGTTGAGTGCACCGGAGCTGTACCCGCTGGAGCACGAGGTGCCTGAGGGATACGCCGAACCCCTCCACCAAGCCAACCGCATCACCGAAATGAAGGCCGCGCATGACACGTTCACGCAACGCCTTCGGGATGCGGGCTGGGAGCCCGGTGACGCGGAGCCGCCCCGGGGCTCCGCCGGGTAGGGCGTGAACGACCTTGGTCCCGGGCGTCGTTGGAGGCGGCGACCGGGACCAAGGGGTGGATGAGTGGCTGTTTCGTAGGGACTCAGAAGTCGGCGTCGGCGGCGAGCCCCACGAACCCGGCCCATGCCTGCGGCGACACGGCGAATATCGGTCCAGCAGCGTCCTTCGAGTCCCGGACGTATACGGCGCCGGGGCCTCCGGCCACCTCAATACATTCACCACCGCTACCCGTGCTGTAGCTGCTCTTGAACCAGGCTAGGTCTCCCGGAGCCGTGGCAGGCTTTCGTTCGATCGTCTCTCTCCCAGCAACTTCTCGATGAACGCGGATGATTCACGCGGCGTGAGAGCCTGAGACCGGATGACGCCATAGCGAGCTTCGAGCCTGCGGACCTGTTGCCGGTCGCTGTAGAGGCGGCTGTAGTCCTGCACCTCCGCGTACGCGATGCGCTCCCCCTGGGCGGCGTCGATCAGCGTGAACGGTCCTCCGAGTGCACCGTGATCCTCACGGTCGATCGGTATCACCTGCACCTCGACGTTCCGCTTGTCGCTCATCAGAAGGAGGTGCTCCCACTGATCCAAGAGCACCTGGCGCCCTCCCAACGGTCGCCTCAGAGCCGCCTCCTCGATGACGAAGCTCATCAGCGGCGCGGGACGCCGCTCGAAGATCTCCTGCCGCGCCATTCGTGCGGCAAGGCGCTGCTCGATCACATCGTCGTCCAGTAGGGGGCGTTCCATGCGGAAGCCGGCCCTTGCGTACTCCTCGGTTTGCAGCAGGCCGGGAACCGCGTACACGGCGTACACCGACAGCGCCTCCGCCCCAGCCTCCAGCCGCGCCGCATTCCGGAAGAACGCCGGATACTGCGCCCGAGCCACCTCCCCCTTCATCGCCTTGAGTACACCCCGGCCCCCAGCACCTCATCGGCCATGTCGATGAAGCGCGGCGGTGGAACGCGCCGGCCCTGCTCGTACGCCGCGATGGCGGACGCCGAGTAGCCCACCCTCGCGCCGAGGTCCTGCCGTTCGAGGCCCGCCGCCGTACGGAACAACTTCAGCTGGCGGCCGAAAGCCGCCACGACTCCCGTGCCCGGCTCGCCCTCGGGGCGCGGCCCGTCGTCCGACCCCTGGCCCCTCACCTCGTCCAATTCCTCGCCGTCAACCACAAGCCCCGCCTTTCCCGGCCTCCTCGGCCCGCCAGGTCGACCCGGTCCAACGCGCGGCCGTACCCGCAGACATGCCGCGCGGCGCGTACACGTACCGCACTCGCGCGTACAACCATTCGGCGTCAGTGAGTCACCGCTGGTCACGCTACGCCACCACCGGGGCGGTTGAGATCGGCGCACCGTCCGCCCATGCGGCCCCCCACACGGAACTCACCAGCCCCAACCACCACCTCACGATGCGATTCAGTTCCACGCCGCGAGGGGCCAGACTGGCGTGGAGGCTCGCCGGGCAGCGGCTCGACGCGTGGGGCGTGCCGTACGGATCGGCCGCGCACGACGAAGTGACCCTGGTCGTGGCCGAGCTGTGCGCCAGCGCCGTGCGGCACGGGCGGGTGCCGGGGCGGGACTTCCGGCTGTGGCTGGGGGGGGCGACGCCGAGACCGTCCGCGTCGAGGTGACCGACACTCGCGCCGAGGGGACGCCCGAGCCCGCTTCTCCCGGGGACGACGGTGAAGGCGGGCGCGGGCTGCTGATCGTCGCGGGGCTCGCTACCAGGTGGGGGTGGCGGGAACGGTCGGACGGGCCGCCCGGCAAGACCGTATGGGCCAAGTACTCCCTGCGGGCCGGTGACCGGTCGGCGACCGGAGGTGATCGGATTCGGCTGAATCCGTAGTGGCCGGTGCACTGTCGGTGCGCCCCCGTAAGCTGGACGGCGATCACTGAGGGACTGAGTGATACGAGGTCCACTGCCGTACCGAGGGGGAGCCGGCCGCGATATGAGACCCACACTGGCCGCGCAGGCGTTGCGCGAGACGACGGTCGAGTATCTGACGACGACGTTCGCGCTGGCCGAGCCGGAGACGCGGGAGGCCCTCACGGACTTCCTGACCGATCCGGGAGACGGGCTGTTCCGCGGCCCGTATCTGCGTGTCCGTCGTCCGTTCCGGGCCGCCGAGAAGGGGTGGGAGCGGCATCTGGACTGGTGGGAGCAGGGCTTCTGGCCGTACGCGCATCAGGCGGAGGCGTTCGAGCGGCTCAGCAGCAAGGGGGGTCGTACACCGAGGCCCACGCTGGTGACCACGGGCACCGGCTCGGGCAAGACGGAGTCGTTCCTGGTGCCGGTCATCGACCACTGTCTGCGCGCGAAGGCGGCGGGCAGGCACGGCATCAAGGCAGTGCTGCTGTATCCGATGAACGCGCTGGCGGGCGACCAGGCCGACCGTCTCGGCAAGCTCCTGGAGGACCACCGCCTACGCGAAGGCGAGGTCACCGCCGGGCTGTACATCGGTGAGGCGAGCGCGACCAAGACGGGCTCGCCGTACGGGCGGGTCATGGTCGAGCGGGCCGAGATCCGCCGCAACCCGCCGGACATCCTCATCACCAACTACAAGATGCTGGACCTGCTGCTCCAACGGCAGCAGGACGCCCCGCTGTGGCGGGACGCGGACCTGGCGTACGTGGTGATCGACGAGTTCCACACCTACGACGGCGCGCAGGGCACCGATGTGGCGATGCTGCTGCGGAGACTCGCGTCCGTGGTGGGCGCCGCCGAGCCGGGGCGCCCGCTCGGCTCGATCTGCCCGGTGGCGACCTCGGCGACCCTCGGCGCGACGGCCGCGGACTCGGAAACCGCAGCCGGCCGGTCAGGAGACGGTGAGGTCGGTGGCGTGGCACAGAGCGCCGCCACGCCCATGCTGGCGGTCGCCTCGCAGGTGTTCGGTGTGCGGTTTCCCGAGGACTCGGTCGTGGGGGAGGACCGGCAAGGGCTCGACGCGCTCCTGTCTCCGGTCGACCTGACACTGCCCGTTCCGGACCCGGCCGCGCTCGTGGCGCTGCCGTATCCGGCACCGCCCCTGGAAGGGCAGGACGGTGAGCCGAGTCCCGGTATGACGGCGCTCGCGCGGGCGGTGCTGGACTGCGACGCCGACGACCCGAGGGAACTGGGCCGGCGCCTGCTCGCCCACCCGCTCACCCACGCTCTGCTGCGGGCGGGGCTCGACGAGCCCCGGACGCCCGCCCAGGTGCTGGCCGCGTTCGGCACGGACTCTGATACGGATTCCAGCACGCAGGCCGGGGCGGGCACCGAGTCCTGGGCCTGGTCCGAGCAGGACGCGCCGCTCCTCGAAGAGGCGCTCGCCCGGTTCGTCGCGCTGATCTCGGAGGCCCGCGCCCCGGACGCGGCGGCCGGTCACGAGCGCCCGCTCCTGCTCGTCGAGTCCCACCTGTGGCTGCGGGCGCTGTCCCGGGTGCTGCGGTTCGTCGGGCCGCGCCCGGTGTTCTCCTGGTCGGACGCCGACCAGGCCGCCGTGGCGCCGGACGCGGACGCCCGTACGGCTGCGGGCGGACCTGGCGGGGCAGACCGGGCCGTCGTGCGGGCCGCACAGGAGGAGCGGAGGCGGCACGCGCGCGGTGCCGGGCGTTTGCCCTCCGTGTACTGCCGGCACTGCGGACGGTCCGGCTGGAGCGCGATCTGTCCCGAGCGCAATCCGGCCTCCCTGGTCAGCGTTCCGGAGGAGGTCTACCGCCGCAGCGCGTCGCGCGGCTCGGCCAAGGGCCGGGTCCGGGCGCTGATGGCGGCCACCCCGGGCGAGGCGGCTGAGCAGGCACGGCGGACCCTCGCCCGGCGGGCCAGCCGCCGCCGCAGGGGCGCCGGCGACGAGGCGACGGTCCTGGTCCTGGAGAGCGACGGTGAACGGCTGCGGGGCCTCGACCCCGAGGAGGTCCTCCTCGACGGCGACGAGATCGCCGATGCCCCGGACAGCGGCGTCTTCGTCAAACTCTGGTACGAGAACGGTGCACAGAACGAGTACTCCCAGCAGGATCGCTGCCCCGCCTGCGGTCAGGCCGAGGGAATCCGCTTCCTCGGTGCCGGTGTCGCCCCGCTCGCGTCCGTGGCCGTCACCCAGCTGTTCACCGGCGGCGAGCTGCCCAAGAAGGACCCCGAGGGACGAGACCGCAGGCGGACCCTGATCTTCAACGACGCGGTGCAGGACGCCGCGCACCTCGCCGGATTCGTGGCGAGCCGGGCCTGGAAGTTCTCACTGCGTTCCCTGATCGACGAGCAGCTGCGCGAACAGACCGAGCGGGAAGCCGACTTCGCGGCTCGCGGAGTGCCGCTGAACGAACTGATCGCGGCCCTGGTGCGCCGTGCGGCCGTCGACGAGGATCGGCTGCTCGCCTCCGTGGTGCCGCCGGACCTGCACGACGTGGACCGGGTGGCGGGTCTCCTCGCGGGCAAGAAGCGCATCCCCGGCCGCACCTGGGAACTGGTCGGTGAACGGCTCGCGCTGAACACCATCCTGGAGTTCGGCCTCAACTCCCGCCTCGGCCGCACCCTGGAGCTCACCCGCACCGCCGCCGCCGAAGTGTGCCTGCCGGACCCCGAGCGGGCCGCGAAGACCGCCGAGGCGCTGTACGAGAGGCACGAACGTGCCCTGCGTGCCGGTCAGTTGCCCGATGACCCTCCGGAGGCGGGCGAGGAGGGCGGACGGCCCGGCGCCGGATGCCCGGCGGCGCTGCGGCAGCTCCCGCCGCCCGGGAGCGAGGAGCGGCTGAGGCATTTCGAAGGGTTCGTACGCGGCCTGCTCGAACACGTGCGGGTGAGCGGTGGCATCCAGCACACCTGGCTCAAACGGTTCGTGAAGGACGAGGGGCGCAACCGCCACTCGGTGTGGTGGGGACGACCCGAGGGGATGCCCGCCTTCGGAAGGAACTCGGGCGCGCCGGCGTTCGTGCTGGTGGGCGGCCGGGCTGGGTCGACCGACTTCGAGCGCGTCGACAGCCGCGAGAACTGGTACGCGGACTTCACCGAGCGTTGCCTGGGCCTGGAACGGTCCGCCGCCGGAGCCTTCCTCGCCGACCTGCTGGAGCAACTGGCAGAGGAAGACATCGGAGCGCTGGCCGTGCGGCGCACCGGCGATGCCAGGCCAGGCAGTGGCCACGGACCCCGCGTGTACGGGCTGACACCGGGCCATGTGCGGGTCCGGCCGCTGGACGACGAACAGACCACTCGCGCCGCGCTGACCTGCCCGGAGTGCGGGTGGACGCAGACCGTGCCGCCGGAGCGGGTGGCCGTCTGGCAGGGGCTGACCTGTCTGGTGAAGGGCTGCGCCGGCGAACTCGCGTCACCGTCGCTCGAAGCGGGCGGCCGGGCCGCCCGCGATCACCGCCACGACTACTACCGACGCCTGTACCGCGAGGCCGGACCGTACAGCGTCGTCGCCGCCGAGCACACCGGTGTACTGAAACGCAAGGAACGCGAAGAGGTCGAGCGGGGCTTCAGGGAAGGCAAGCGGCACACCGACCCGAACGTCCTGTCCTGCACCCCGACGCTGGAACTGGGTATCGACATCGGTCAGTTGGAGGCCGTCGTGCTCGCTTCCCTGCCCGCCACGACGGCCAACTACGTGCAGCGTGTCGGCCGCGCGGGGCGCTCGACGGGCAACGCGCTGATGGTGTCCCTCGCCGACACCAGCCCACGCGCCCTCTACCACCTCGCCGAGCCACGCCACCTGATCGCAGGTCAGGTCCTGCCTCCGGGCTGCTTCCTGTCGGCTGGCGAACTGCTGTGCCGCCAGTACACGGCGCATCTCATCGACCTGGCCGCCCGCGGCCGACTCGACGGTGTACTGCCGCTGCCCGACCGGGCGACTGCCCTGTTCGGCCGCGTCGGCTGGCTGCACACGTTCCGCCGAGCCGTGTCCGGACGCACGGACCTGGCACACACGTTCTTGGATCTCTTCCCCGCCATCGAGGGCGTCGCGGACTCCGGCGTGTCCGATGAGGCCTGCGAGACCCTGCTCGAATATGCCAAGACGAAGCTCGCCGCCCGAGTGGCCCGGGCCGAGGACGCCTGGGAGTCGGAGCGCGCCGCACTGATCGACCGCCGCGCCATGATCAACGAGGCGGCGAACTCCCTCACGGACAAGGTCGAGGACCAGGCGCGCGACCAGCGCGCACTGCGCCGCGAGGCCACCGCCGTCACCAAACGCATCCAGCAGCTGAGCCAGTCCGGTGCCCAGGGCTTCCTCGTCGAGCACGGCCTACTGCCCAACTACAGCCTCGTGGAGGGCGGCGTACGCCTCGAAGCTGCCCTCACCCATAAGGAACCGGCGCCCGCCGCCCGCGCGGCGACGGACGACAGCGACCAGGCACCCAAGTCTCGCTGGCGCACGGAGACCCGCCTGTACGAACGGCCAGCCGAGTCCGCGCTCACCGAACTGGCCCCCGGCAGCGCTTACTATGTACGCGGGTACCGGCATGTCGTCGACGGTTTCGATCTGGGTTCCCGCACCCCCGGCAACGAGGACGCCTCAACGGCCCTGCGTACCTGGCGGCTCTGCCAGGAGTGCGGGTACGTACGGACGTCACCGGACGCCGAGCAGGACACCTCGCCCTGTCCGCGCTGCCAGGGGCCCGGAATCGGCGGACGCTCGGCCCTGCACCAGGTCATCGTGCCCCGCAAGGTCACCTCCCGCGACAAACGGGACGACGCCCGGATCATCGACGACCGCGACACCCGCACCGAGCGCCGCTACACCCAGGTTGTCGCGGTCGACGTCAATCCCAAGACGATTCTGCGCAGTTGGCGCCACCAGGGCACGACCTTCGGCGTGGACCATGTACGGGAAGCCGTCATCCGGCACTTCAACCTCGGCCCCGTACGGACCATGGGCCGCCCCGACACACACATCGCGGGCGAGCACACCACCGTGACCGCCTTCTCGGTCTGCCCCCTGTGTGGCGGTGCCACCGACCGCGAGCCGGAGCACGCCCCCACACAGGTCGAGCTGAGCGAATCGGTCGCCGGGCGACCGGAGTTGCGCCACCACCGGCCGTGGTGCCCGACCCGCCGCAAGGACCGGCCCGCCACCGCCGGGGACCAGCGGGTCATCACGGCCACCGAGCACACCACGGAAGCACTGCGCATCCTGCTGCCCGCCGCGACCCTGCTCGTCGAGGAGCGTCTGGCCTCCTTCTCGGCAGCCCTGCACCTGGGCCTGGCCCAGCGCTACGGAGGCGACCCGGCCCACATCCGGTCCACGCCCAGCACCGAACCCGACCGCGAGACCGGCCTCACCCGCCACTACCTGGTCCTCTACGACGCGCTGCCGGGAGGCACCGGCTATCTCCAGCGGCTCGTGGACGGCGAGAACGGAGCGGAGTTCCGAGCCGTTCTCGCCGCCGCCCAGCGCAAGCTGCGCGACTGCCCCTGCAAGGACGGGGGCGGGTCGCGCCGCGCTTGTCACCGGTGCCTGCTCCCATACGCCAAACAGCGTGAGTACCCGCTGATCGACCGGCAGGAAGCACTGTGGATGCTGGACGCGCTTCTCGGCGAGGACGGACACAGCGACTGGGACGTACGCGAGGCCGGGACCGTGGCCCCCGGCTCGCGCGTCCGGTTCGCCGCCCAGGCCGAGAGCGATCTGGAGCGCCGCTTCATCGACTGCCTGGACCGCTGGCTCGCCCGACCCGAGAACCGGGCGGAGCAGAGCCACGGTGAAACACCGACCGGGCGGCACGGCAAGCGGTTCGCGCTGCGCCGCCGCGACGGCTCCGCGATCTGCTGGGAGGCCGTGGCCCAGAAGCCGCTCGACGAGCACGGCACCCGGCCCGATTTGATACTGCGCCCGGTCACCGATGGCGCCGTGGCTGACGCGGCCGACCCTCTGTCCGTGGCCGTCTACCTCGACGGCTACCGCTGGCACGCCTCGTCGCAGACGAACCGGATCGCCGACGACGCGGCCAAGCGGGCCCGGCTGCGCGCCGACGGCACTCTCGTCTGGCAGATCACCTGGGACGACGTAATGGCCTGGGAGCGTGAGCTCGCGCCACCACCGGCCGAGGCAGCCGACCGGGCCGACGACACTGAGGAAGCACCGACCCCTCTCGCCGACCTGCTGGCCGGCCGGGCGTCGGACGCCGCCTGGCCGCCCTACCGGGTGACGGGCGACGACTCCCCAGGCGGTCAGGTCCGCGTGAAGTGGGCCAGGCGCCGCCGCGACCCGGCGGAGGCTGACGCACTGCTGTACGCGGGGGCGATCCCCTCACTTCTCGGCTATCTGCGCAACCCGAACCTGAGGCTCTGGCACAAGCTGGCCGAACTCTGCGTGGGCGGGCTGCTGTATGTCACCAGGGGAGCCGTCGACGCGGGTCCGGCGGAGGCAGTGCCGTGGATCGAGGCCGCCCTGCGAGGAGAGCACCCGCCCCCCGCCGCGGGCGAGGGGCTCAAGCTCATCCCCGCCGAGGACGCCTCCGGGCTGCCGCTCGTCGCGGTCGTCGACCGGCGCGAGGGGAGGCAGCGCTGGAGTGCCCTGGCCGTCCTCGACGACCGGGGCAAGACCGTGCACGGTGACGGGCCGGACCACCGACGCCGCTGGAAAGCCTGGCTGTGCTGGGGGAACATCCTTCAGTTCCTCGATCCCACCGGATCGGGGCAGGCCGACGGCCTCGTCCTGGCCAGGACCTCCCTGGACGGCTTCGACGCGGGACTGCTCGCCGCGACAGCGGTCCGCGGCGACGGGCTGCTGCCCGCGCTGCGCAAGGAGCAGCCCGGATCGGGTGTGGACCGGTCGGAGACACCCGCTGTTCTGCTGGCGGCAGGCACGGCAGCGGCCGAAGACCCGTTGACGCCGGTCGAACGCGCGGCGTGGGGCCTAGTCTTCGGCGAGCTGGCGGAGGGCGACGAACCGGCACTCGGCGAGCTGGCCGAAGCCCTGGCCGAGCGCGGTGACGTGCCGGTGCCCACAGTGGGCTGGGACGCCGAGGGGATCGCCCGTCCGATCGAACTGGCCTGGCCGGACCGCCGCGTCGGCGTCGTGTTCGCCCAGGATGCCCAGGACACCGCCTATATGACGCAGTGTCATGCCGCTGGATGGCAGGTGCGCGCCGCAGGAGAATGGGACGTGACGGAGCTCGCCGCCCTGACCGGCGGGCGACCGCACAGCCCCGACGGAGGCGACGCGGGGGAAGGAGACCGGGGTGAGTGACAAGATTCGTACACAGGTCTCCATCGCACCGCAGGCGCACGAGGACGTACGCGTCCTCGGCGCGGGCGCGAAGAACTCGGTGGGCGACTTCGTCCGACGCCTGCGGGCCGACCGGACCAGCCGGGCCATCCGGCTCGCCCCCCTGCGGGCCGCCGGCTCCAACGGGCAGCTGTCGCTGGCCACCCTGGACGGCGGGCGCATGGCCCTGCTCCTGGAGACGGAACAGCACCGCTTCACGCTGCTCGCGGTGCGCGAGGGCACGCGTGCCCACGACGACCTGACGCGTCTCACGGTCACGATCAACGAAGTGTCCGGCGGCATCGAGCTGGTCGACCAGGCCCAAGTGAGCGCCACCGTCGTGGCTCTGCCCGAGCGGTCCACGGTGTCCGGAGCGAGCCACCCGGGGCGCCGCGCGGACCGTGAGCGTGGCGGGACGGGCGGGGCCCAGGACACGACCGCTGCCGTGAGCGGCCCCGAGGCCGATCACGCACAGGCGGCACAGGGCGACGCCGATCACGCGGAACTGAGCAGGACGGGTAGTACCGGTACGTCGTTCAGCGACGTCGGCGTTACGGGGAACCGGGCGGAGCCGGCACCCGCGCAAGGCCCGCCGCTCCCTCTGTTCGACCAGTACGACGCGGTCACCCTCACCCGTCTCGGGGTCATTCCCTCGCTGCTTCCCTCCCTGCGACGGGTCACCGACGAGCGCCGCCTGGAGGCCCTGCTCGGTCACAATCTGCCGCAGCTCACCCGCGAGGTCCTGCGGGCCTTGCACGCGGGCATGAACACGGCCGACGTGCGCCGCCACATCACCGAGCAGTGGCGGGCGGAAGGCAGTGTCGACCCGGGCGACTGGGCCCGCGCCGCACGCCGGCCGGTCTCCCAGGTCAGCACGGAGGACACGGCGGTTCTCGGCGCGCTCGGCGACAGCTTCGAAGCCTGGCGGCTGTTCCTTCATCCCGAGCAGCGACGGCTCGCCACCACGGCGTTCAAGGGCTCCGCCAAGGTCACCGGCGGTCCCGGTACCGGCAAGACCGTCGTCGCCCTGCATCGCGTACGGCACCTCGTGGACAGACTGCCGCCGGGCCGTACCAGGCCGGTGCTGCTCACCACCTACAACACCAATCTGGCTGCGGACCTCAAGCACCGGCTTCAGCTCCTCGGCGGCGAGCAGTTGCTGAGCCGGGTGCACGTCGTCTCCATCGACCGGCTCGCCCGCACGGTCGTCACCGAGCATCCCACCAGCGACCTTGGCAGTCCGCTGGACGACAAGGCAGCCCTGGACCTGTGGCACACGGTATGCATGGAGGAGGGGGTCGACGGATACGATGCGGAGTTCCTCGACTCCGAGTTCAAGCACGTCATCCTCGCGCAGGGCTGCGGCACCCAGGGCCAGTACTTCCGTGCGGAACGGCCGGGCCGGGGCAGGCTTCAGCGTCCGGAGCGCCGACAGATCTGGAGCCTCGTCCAGGCGTACCGGAACCGGCTCGCGGGTCCGCCCCGGCGTACCACCTACGCCTTGGTCGCTGACGAGGCCGCGCGACTCGAACAGCATCACATGGCTCGCGTGACGGAGCAGCAGCGTTACAAGGCTGAGCAGGGAGGCCGGGATCTTCTGCACCGAGAGGCAGGAAGCGGGATGTGGCTCAAGCCCCGCTATCAGCACGTGGTGGTGGACGAGGCCCAGGATCTGTCCGCATCGCATTGGCGCATGCTGCGTGCAATGGTGCCCGAAGGCCCCGACGACATCTTTCTCGTCGGCGACGCCCACCAACGCATCTACTCCCACCAGGTTGTCCTGGGGCGTCTCGGTATCCGCACCCCCGGCCGGGCATCCCGCCGCCTGAGTCTCAACTACCGCACCACACATCAGATCCTGGGTAGCGCACGAGGCCTGGTGAACGGCGAGTCCTTCGACGACCTGGACGACGGTCCCGACACGCTCGACGGCTACCGCTCCGTACTGACGGGCCTTGCCCCTCAGTTCTGGCGGGCTCCCGACTGGGCCACGGAGAAGAGGGCGCTGGCCACTCTCATCCAGGAGCGCCACGACCGGTACGGAACCCCGTACTCAGCGATGGCCGTGTGTGTGCCCGACGGGGCCTCGGCCACGCAGCTGGCCGCCACACTCGGATCGGACCCGTTCCGGATTCCCGCCGTCGAGATCGGCAACGACGGGCCCGGCAACGGCGAGGGCGTACGCATCGGCACCATGTACCGCTTCAAGGGGCTGGAGTTCCAGCGGGTATTCCTGGCCTCGGTGAGCGAGGGCCAGGTACCGCATCAGCGCATCGAGGGCTTCCGGGACACAGATCCCCAGCGTTATCAGCGTGAGCACCGGCGCGTCCGCTCGCTCCTGTTCGTGGCAGCGACGCGCGCGCGGGACGAACTGGTGGTGAGCTGGAACGGCCGGGCTAGTCGATTCCTCCCGGAATCAGCCGTCCACGCCGCCTACAGCGCGAGCGCCCTCGTGTCGGGCGAGCGACCTCCGTCCGATTCCCACGCGGCTTGAATCAGCCGGTCACCGCATGGACATCCGCTACGTTCATGAGGTCACGCGGGGTGAACCGAGTGCCCCACGAGGTGGCTTCGGAACAGCTGCACGGACCGAAAAAACGGGGGCTTGTTGTGCGGGCATGGACGATACGCGGCGGCCAGTTCGGAGAGCGCGAGCAGCAGGCGCTCACGGAAGGACTGACCATCGCGGGCTGGGAGGAGGTCGGAGACCTCGGCGGGTGCACGTCCGTGGGCGAGATCGGCGACTTGCTCACTGCCGCGTATCCGGACGAGTCCCGTGGGACCATCGACAACTGGAAGCACCAGCTGTGGCGTTTCCTCTCGATGGAGATAGGCGACCTCGTCGTCATGCCCCGCAAGTACCAACCGGTCGTGGCCATCGGGCGATTGACGGGCGATTATGAGTACCGTGACACGGCGGCACCGGGCTATCGCCATGTGCGGCGGGTGGACTGGGTGCGTCCGGCGGTGGAACGTGCCGCTATCGGGGGCGACCTCCGCGACAGCATGGGTGCCTTCTCCACGGTCAGTGAACTTTCCCGACGCGACGCCGCGCAGCGTGTGCAGACACTGGCCGAGACGGGCGATGACCCCGGTTACGAGGGCGGGATCGAGCCGCCCGCCGACATCGCGGCGCTCGTGCGCGACGTCCAGGAGGACGGCACCCGTCAGCTGACCGCCCGTGATCTGATCGGTCTGTGGGACTGGTCCCGGCGCACCACCGACGTCATCGACTTGGTCGACCAGGAACTCCGGACGCGTGGGCTGCGGGCGGAACCACATTTCGCCGAAGGTCAGTTGGACGATCTGATCACGGTTTCCAGCCAGGAAGCCGTTTCGGGCGAAGAGGGCCGTGACAGCTCGACGACGACCTACGGGCCCGGTGGTTCACGTGACAGTCAGGGCGTCGAGGGCAGCAAGGCCCGCGATCTCAGCTGGCGGATAGGTAACCTCCCCCTCGTCCGCGAGGTGGTTACCGTGGGCCTGGAGGAACCGCTGAGCACGGCCATCACCCCCATGATCGAGCACGACTACTCCCAACTGCCGGTGGTGGACCGGCACAACGTCCTGCGTGGAGTCATCACATGGGAGGGCATCGCACGTGCCCACCTCGGCAAGAGGGACGGGACGATCGCCGACGCCATGAGCCCCCACCCCCAGACGGCGCGAGAGCAGGAGGAACTCTTCGCGCGCATCAGCGACATCCAGCAGCACGGATTCCTCGTCATCGTGGACACGGAATACACCGTGCGCGGCATCCTCACCGCCGCTGACCTGGCCGGTCAGCTCCAGGAGCGCGTCGAGCCCTTTACCCTGCTCGAAGAGGTGGAGCGCCGACTGCGCCGCATGACCCAGCACTTCACCGCTGAGGAGCTCCCGATGGAGATCCGTAGCAAACGGGCGAACGGCCGCCAGTTCACCCTTGGTCAGTACAAATTCCTCCTCAACAACGCTGACTGCTGGGCCAAGTTGGACTGGCCTTACGGGCAGCAGGACATCCTCAATCGGCTCAAGACGGTCACCGACTACCGCAACGCACTGGCCCACTGGGCCGTCGACAAACCTGCCGAGGATGCGGCGTCGCTCGCTGCGACACGGCAGCTTTTGAAGCTCCTCAAGGTCATTGACCACGATCCGAGATCATGACCGGCTGGCGCGTCCAACGGCCCCCTGCCCACTCCTCATAGACAGGGCCCGGCAGTAGGCAGCGACGCAGCGGGCGCGTTCGCCGGTCTCGGTGCCGCGAGCGTGGCCGTCGACCTGTCTGAGCACGGCTTCGGCTCCCCCACCCAGCGGGTACCTGCTGCCCGGCCGTCCCGGCCTACGGACCGAAAGGTTTCGCGGCTCGCCGACGTGACGCTGGACAACTGCGCTGGTTTGTCCTGGACACGGTGCGCCAGGTCCGCCGCTACGACCGTGTCGTGCTCGTCGCGCACAGTGCAGGCGGCGGTCCTGTGTCGCTCGCCGTGGAACGCGCGCCCGAGTTGGTCGACCGCGTCGTCTACCTCTCAGCGTTCGTCCCCGCCGCCCCCCGGTTCTCCGACTCCTCTGAGCACGCCCGAGAACGCCACCGCACAGGGCCAGATCCTCAACCTCGGTGGTCCCGGGATACTGGGCGCCATACGGATCGACCTGTTGTCGCAGGCCCCCGCCTACGACGAGGAGCTGAGGAAGACCCACTACCACGGCACACCCGCCGACCACATCGACCGCTGACGCTCCGCACTGAGCCCCGATCTGCCGCTGGCCGTCCCGACTACCGTCACCCTGACCGCGGAACGGTGGGACCGCGTCCCACGCGCCTTCCTGCGCTGAGATGACGACCGGGCGCTGCGGACGGCCGCGCAGACCTGATGATCCCGGAGGCGGACCGGCCCATGCCGGGCGAGCCGTTCAAGTTCGTACCCTACCGGGCCGCCACAGCCCGTTCGCCGCCCGCCCGCAGGAGCTGGCCAAGGCTCTGATGCGGTGAACGGCCAGCCTTCCCTGCTGCCGATGGTGGTGAGCGCGACCTCCGTGCAGTTGCTCGGCGTCACGGTCGCGAAGATTGCTGTGCCGGCCATCCAGTCCGGTCTGGGCGCGAGCCCCGGCTCTATGCATCTTGTGCTGGCCGGATACTCCCTGGCATACGCGTGCCTGCTCATCACCGCCGCACGGCTGGGTGACGGGTACAGATACCAGCGGCTTTTCATGCTCGGCACCACGGTGTTCACGACCGGATCAGTGGTCTGCGTGCCGCCGCGCCCGGCGCGAGATGGCTGCTCGCGCCCCAGCAGGGTGTAGGGGGCAGGCGGCGGCCTGGTCGCCCCGCAGACGCTCTCCCTCATCCGCACCGGCGTTTCTCCAGAACGCCGCCCATGAGCCCTCGCCCTGTACGGCGCCACGATGGGCGTGGCCTCACCACCGGCCGGACCGCTCATCGGCGGGCTGCCTCATTGGCGCCGATCTCTTCGGCCTCCACTGGTGCACGGTCTTCTTGGTCACGGTCCCGGTAGCACTCGTCTCGCTGGCCGGAGTGGCCGTGCTGCCCGCTACGCGTACGGACGGACAGCGCGCGGGCTGGGTCAGGGCGTGCTGACCACCATTGGCTTCGCCACCCGGGTCCCTGCCATGCGCGCTGGGCAAGGAGGCCGGCTGGCCCTGGTGAACCTGGGTCTCCTTCGCCGTGGCCGGGGCGCCCCTCACCTAGGCCGTTTCTTTGGGATCATCTCGCCGACCAGATGAAGATGGTGGCGAGATGATCCCAAAGAAACGGCCTAGTTCGGTGTCCGAGCTGCTGCCCACGGCCCAGCGACTCGGCGGCTCGATCGGGATGACGGTGGCCGGCCTTGCCTACTTCGCGCTTGGCCGACGGCACGAACGCGGCGTTCACCCACACCATGGCCTACTAAGCCGTGGTCTTCGTGCTCGCGGCGCTGATTGCCCTCCGGCTGCGGCGTACCGGCTCCGAGCCGGAGCAATCCCGGGGGGCCAACTTGGAACGCAGCGCCGTCTCGCATCGACCCTGTGACCAGACGCCACAACGCTCGGCCACAGCCTCGAAGCGAGCGTCACTCAAGCGTCAAGAAACTTCGCAGGAGGTCTGCAAAAAGCGACCAATACAAGCAGCGCCACCCAGAAGCCACAGGTCAACGGCGCTCAGAGGTAATTCGCTCCGCTCGACCCCCTACACGCGGGAAAACATTTCGAGCATACGCCCGACCCACAAAACCGCAGGTCAGTCGCCCTTCTTCACCGGCTCCAAAATCGCCACGCACTCCACATGCTGAGTCATAGGAAACAGATCGAACGCCCGCAGCATCCGCACCCGGTACCCCCCGTCCCGGAAGTACCCCAAGTCCCGCGCCAGGGCGGCCGGATCGCAGGCCACGTAGGCGATTCGGCGGGCGCCCAGGCCCGCCAGGTGGTGGACCGTCGACTTGCCCGCGCCCGCGCGTGGTGGGTCGAGGACGATCAGGTCGACCTCGGTGATGCCCGTGCGGGGGAGGACCGACTCGACCTTGCCCTGTTCGATGCGGACGCGGTCGAAGGGGGTGAGGTTGTGGCGGGCGTCCTCGACGGCGCGCTTGGAGGACTCGATGCCGAGGACCGCGCCCGTGTCGCCGACGCGGTCCGCGATCGCGCCGGCGAAGAGGCCGACGCCGCAGTAGAGGTCTAGGGCCGTCTCGCCCTTGCGGGGCAACAGGCCCTGCATGACTGCCGTGACCAGGGTGTCCGCCGCCTTGGGGTGGACCTGCCAGAAGCCGCCGTTGCCGACCCGGTACGTACGGCCGTCCGCGCGCTCGCGGACGAAGGGGCGGCCGTGGACGCGGTGGATGCCGCCGTCCTTCTCGCCGACGCGGAGGACGGAGACCGGCTTGTCGAGTTCGACGAGGGGGAGGCGGGCCCCGGGGCGCGGGGCCAGGATCACCTGGCGGTCCCCCGAACCCGTCGCGGCGATCGCGTCCACCGACTCCATCCCCGACCAGTCCCGCGACTCGATGCCCAGCTCGGTCACGCCGGGAGCCGCGATCATGCAGTGGTCGATCGGCTCCACCTCGTGGGAGCGGTGGCGGCGCAGCCCCGCGCGGCCGGACGCCTCGTCCACCGCGTACTGGATCCGCGTGCGCCACGCGGGGACCTCGCCCGCCGGGAGCTTGTCGCCCTCCGCGGGCATGACCGTGCCGTCCCAGCCCGCCTCCTCGGGGGTCAGGCCCGCGAGGCGCTGCAGCTGCTCCGCGATGACCTCGCCCTTGAGGCGGCGCTGGGCGCCCGGCTTGGCGTGCTGCCAGTCGCAGCCGCCGCAGCGGCCGGGGCCCGCGTACGGGCAGGGGGCCTCGACGCGGTCCTTGGACGGTTCCAGGACGGTCACCGCGTCCGCGCGCAGGAAGCGGGAGGACTCGTCGCCCTCCGTCACACGGGCGACGACCTTCTCTCCGGGAAGGGCGTGGCGTACGAAGAGGACGCGGCCCTCCGCCGTACGGGCGATGCAGTGGCCGCCGTGGGCTACGGGGCCGACCTCGACCTCGTACTCCTCCCCCACCAGCGAGTTCTTCGGTTCTGCCTGCATGGCGGGGTGACTCCACAACGTAAGAAGGAGGCGGTCAGAGAAAAGCGGCCGGCAGCGGAGCGGCCGGACAACAGCCCACCAGTCTACGTGGGTGTCGTCCGGCCGCTCGCCCAGGCACGGGCACGCGCGCGGGGCACGCTCAGGACTTCGCGCTCTTCTCCTTCGCCCGCTTCTCCACCGGCCCCCGCCGCACCGAACCCGGCGCGTTCCACTCCTGCCGCTTGCGGGCCCGCTTCTTCGCGGCCTCGGAGGACTCGAGCTGGTAGGGGACGGACGTGACCATCACGCCGGGGGTGAACAGCAGGCGGCCCTTCAGGCGCAGGGCGCTCTGGTTGTGGAGGAGGTGCTCGTACCAGTGGCCCACCACGTACTCGGGGATGATCACGCTGACCGCGTCGCGCGGGCTCTCGCGGCGCAGCGACTTCACGTACTCGATGATCGGCCGGGTGATCTCGCGGTACGGCGAGTCGAGGACCTTGAGCGGGACGCTGATGTGGCGGCGCTCCCACTCCTCGCGCAGGGCCTTGGTCTCGGCCGGGTCGACGTTGACGCTGAGCGCCTCCAGCGTGTCCGTGCGCATCAGCTTGGCGTACGCGAGGGCGCGCAGCGTCGGCTTGTGGATCTTGGAGACCAGGACGATGGAGTGGACGCGGGAGGGGCGGACGCTGTCGTCGGAGGGGCCCTCGGGGGCCGCGATCTCATCGGAGACGCGGTCGTAGTGGCGGCGGATCGCGGTCATCGTCGCGTAGAAGATCACCATGCCGAGCAGCGCGACCCAGGCGCCGTGCGTGAACTTGGTGACGAGGACGACGATCAGGACCAGGCCCGTGAAGAAGGCGCCGAAGGTGTTGATCGCGCGGGAGCGGACCATGTGGCGGCGCTTGCCGGGGTCCCGCTCCGTGGCCAGGTGGCGGTTCCAGTGCCGGACCATGCCGATCTGGCTGAGCGTGAAGGAGACGAAGACGCCGACGATGTACAGCTGGATCAGGCGGGTGGAGTCCGCGCCGTAGATCCACACGAGCAGCGCCGCGGCGCCCGCGAGCAGCACGATGCCGTTGGAGAACGCCAGGCGGTCGCCCCGGGTGTGCAGCTGGCGCGGCAGATAGCGGTCCTGCGCGAGGATCGAGCCGAGCAGCGGGAAGCCGTTGTACGCGGTGTTCGCGGCGAGGAAGAGGACCAGGGCCGTGGCCGCGGCCAGGACGATGAAGAGGAAGCTGCCGTCGCCGAATACCGCCTCGGCGACCTGGGAGATCACCGGGTTCTGGACGTAGTCGCCGCCGAGGGCGGCGCCGTTGTCCAGGAGGTCCTTCGCGGGGTTCTCGGCCATCTTGACGTTCGTCGCCATGGCCAGGGCGATGATGCCGCAGAACATGGTGACGGCGAGGGCGCCCATGAGGGCGAGGGTCGTCGCCGCGTTCTTGGACTTCGGCTTGCGGAAGGCCGGTACGCCGTTGCTGATGGCCTCGACGCCGGTGAGCGCGGCACAGCCGGAGGAGAAGGCGCGAAGGAGGAGGAAGACGAGTGCGAAGCCCGCGAGGCCCTGGTGCTCGGCCTTGATCTCGTAGTCCGCGGTCGGGGCCTTCATGGTGTCGTCCAGGACGAAGCCGCGGAAGGCACCCCAGGCGATCATGATGAAGACGCCGGCCACGAAGACGTACGTCGGGATCGCGAAGAGCTTGCCGGACTCCTTCACTCCGCGCAGGTTCATCAGCGTCAGGAGCACGATGACGGCGACCGCGCAGAGCACCTTGTGCTCCACGACGAAGGGCACCGCAGAGCCCAGGTTCTCGATGCCCGACGAGATCGACACGGCCACGGTCAGGACGTAGTCGACGAGCAGGGCGCTAGCGACCGTGAGGCCCGCCTTCGGCCCGAGGTTGGTGTTGGCCACCTCGTAGTCGCCGCCGCCGCTCGGGTACGCGTGCACGTTCTGCCGGTACGAGGCGACGACGGTGAACATCAGCACGACGACCGCGGCCGCGATCCAGGGGCTGAAGTGGTACGCCGACGCGCCCGCGATGGACAGGACGAGGAGCACCTCGCCGGGCGCGTACGCGACGGAGGACAGCGGGTCGGACGCGAACACGGGGAGGGCGATGCGCTTCGGCAGGAGCGTTTCTCCGAGCCGGTCGCTGCGCAGTGCGCGCCCGATGAGGATCCGTTTGGGCACGTCGGTCAGTTTGGACACGCAGAGGATCGTAAGCGCTTCATCAAGACCGCGCCCACCCAGTACCCCCAAGTGCTAGGGGATACCAGCCATGGCCGGGCGCGGCGCCGGGCCGCTCGGAGCCATTCCTTCCACTTGAGGTGACGGTGCCGACGGTGACACACGCAACAGCGGGTGGTCCGGGGCCGAAGCCCCGGACCACCCGCTCACCGCACATCGCCCCCGCTCAGCGCCCCGCGCCCAGCGGCTCGGCGGCCGGCGGCTCCGTGTCCACCGGCGCCGTGTCCACCGGCGCCGCGATCCCGCGAGTGATCCGCGCCTCGGCCCTCGCCACCGCCTTCGACGGCCACCACGTGGCACGGCCGAGCAGCAGCAGCGCCGCCGGCAGGATCATGATGCGGATCACGAACGCGTCGAGCAGCACGGCCACCGCGAGCACGAAGCCCATCTGCTTCATCTCCAGGATGTGCAGCATCACGAAGCTGGCGAACACGGTGACCATGACGATCGCCGCGCTGGTGACGACCTTGGCGGACGACGCGATGCCCTCGATGACCGCCTGCCGCGTGGGCACTCCCTGGAGCGCGGCCTCACGGATCCGGCTGACGACGAAGACCTGGTAGTCCATCGACAGGCCGAAGAGGATCACGAAGAGGAAGAGCGGCACGCGCGAGGAGATGCCGCCGAGCGACATGAAGGACAGCGGGTCCTCGGCCCACGTCCCCTGGAAGACCAGGACGAGCACCCCGAGCGCGGAGGCGGCCGAGAGCAGGTTGAGCACGACGCCGAGCAGGCCGAGCACCACCGAGCGGAACGCGTACACCGTCATGGCGAAGGTCGCGAGGAGCAGCAGCCCGAGGACGAGCGGCATCGTGTCGTTCTGGTGGGCGACGTAGTCGACGCCGCGCGGGATGTCGCCGCTGACGGCGGCCTCGGCGCCGGGCACCGCGCCGACCGTGGCGGGCAGATAGTCCTCGCGGATGCGGTCGAGCGACTGGACGGCCTTCTTCGAGTACGTCGCGTGCGGGGCGAACACTTCGAGGGTGGTGACGCGGCGGTCGGCGGACGTGCGGATCCGCGGGGCGCCCCGGTGGTGCGCGAAGAGCGGGTCGGCCTGGGCCCTGGCGTCGAGCGCGCGCAGCGCGCGGCCGACCTCGGCGGACTTCGCGGCGTCGGCGCGGACCACCACCTGGTGGCGGACGCGCAGGTCGGGGAAGTCGGCGAGGAGCCGGTCGTAGTCCCGCATGGCCGGGATCTCGCGCGAGAAGCTGTCCCGTGACGGGTCCTTGAGCTTCAGGTCCAGGGCGGGCAGCGCCAGGCCGAGCAGGGCGAGAACGGCGACCAGGAACGTGGCGACGGGGTGCTTGCGGGCCGGGGTGAGCAGCGCCGTCCAGAGCTTTCCGGGGCCCTTGTCGGCGTACGACAGCGGGGGCTTGCCCTTGGCCACGCGCCGGGCCGAGCGGCGCTCCGCCCGCCGGCCGAGCTTGACGAGGAGCGCGGGCAGCACCGTCACGGAGCTGACGACGGCGACGGCCACGACGAGGATGGTGCCGGTGGCCAGGGAGGAGAAGATCACGTCCCCGGCGAAGTAGAGCGTCACGGTGGACACGGCCACGGCGAGGCCCGACATCACGATGGCCCGGCCCGCGGTCGCGGCCGCGGCCTCCACCAGCGCCTCGGGGCTGAGCCGCCCGTTCGCGCGGGCCCGCTCCTCGCGCTCGCGCTTGAGGTAGAAGAGCGTGTAGTCGACGCCGACGGCCATGCCGATCAGCAGGATCATGCTCATCCCGACGCCGGTGTCCGGCACCAGGTGTGAGGCGACCATCGACAGGCCCATCGCGGCCATGATCGAGGTGATGGCGAGCAGCAGCGGCACCCCGACCATGACCACGGAGCCGAAGACCAGGGCCAGCGTGATCAGCGTGATCGGCAGCGTGATCTTCTCCGAGAAGGCGAGGTCCGCGTCCCGCTGATCCTCGACGCCCTTGCTCACCGACGCGTTGCCCGCCTGCTCCACGACCAGGTCCGGGTGGGCCCGCTGCACCTGCTCGGTCACGGCGAGCAGCGCGGGCACCTTCTCCCGGTCGTCCTGCTCCTCGCCCGCGACGGCGACCTGCACCCGCAGGGCCGTGCCGTTCCTGGCGAGGACCGGCGCCTCCACCCCGGCCACCTCGGGCAGCCTCTTCATGCGGGCGGTGACGTCCCTGGCCGCCGCCCGGGCCGCGGCGCGGTCCAGCGGGCCGGACTCGGCGCGGATCACCACCTGGTCCGTGGACCGGGTCTGGAGGCCGCCCTCGGTCGCCATCGCCTCGGCGCGCCCCGCCTCGCCGACGCCGAAGTCCGCCGACGAAGCGGCGTGCGTCCCGGCCGCCATGCCGCCGCCCAGGCACAGCGCCACGAACAGCAGCCAGCCGACGACCGCCCGCCACGGGTGGAGCGCGCTCCACCGCGCCACCCGCACGGTCAGCGAGCGCCCACCTCCGCCCCATATGCCCGCCCCGCCCGGCTTTCCCCTGCCCATGTCCGGCCCCCTCGCATCCGCAGTCGTCCACTCGGTCCTGCATGTGTAAGTGGAGACTTACAGGTGAAGGATGGATGCGTCAACTGTCAGGTTGAGGCGAGTGATTCCGGTGCGGCTCGGGGCCCGGCGAAGGGTTTGACAGTGGTTCACAGCGTGCGTAAGCCTTGGCTGACAGGTGTCGGGACAACGCAGAGGCGGGCCATGAACAGCGAGAAGCTGCTTGCCTTCCTCGCGGCGGTGGGCCACGCACAGCGGCTCCGGATCATCACGGAGCTGGCCCCCGGGCCGATGTACGTCAGCGAGCTCGCCCGGCGCCTCGGAGTCTCCCGCCCCCTGCTCTACATGCACCTGGAGCGCCTGGAGAAGGCGGACCTCGTGATCGGGCGCCTGGAGCTGTCCGACGACGGCAAGGCCCTCAAGTACTTCGAACTCGCGCCGTTTGACGTGCGATTGAACGTGGATACGATTCTGGCTGCTGCCCAGCGGGACGGGGCGAGCGAGGCCGGACAGCAGCAGTCTTCCGAGGGGACGCCCCAATGAGCGACGCGATCATCCCGATCGCCTTCTTCGTCATCCTGGCCGGCGCGATCGTCGCCGTCGCCCACTTCCAGACGCAGCGCAGCCGCGAGCGCGACCGGGAGTACCGGGAGGCGATGGACGCCTACCACAAGGCGGTGGAGGCGTCCCGCGCCGAGGCCGACGCCATGCGCGTCCAGCTCGTCGAGCTGAACGTCCGGGTCAAGTCCATGGAGAGCATGTTGCGCTCGGTCGACTAGCCGCGCTCGGGCGACCGGGGAGAGCGAGGGCGCACTCGGGCTCCGACCCGCGTACGAAAGCCGTTAACGTGGTCTCTGCAAGCGCGCCGGGAGACACCCCGGGCGAGCCGAGAGCGCCCCGCACCGCGAGCCGCAGGGCGGACAGCGCCGCGGCCGTGGCGCAGCGCGCCGGGAAGAGAGTCATGAGTACGGCATTTACGCAGGTCAAGTGGGCCACGAGGAGCGCGGGGTAGCCACGTGCACATCGTCATCATGGGGTGCGGGAGAGTCGGTTCCGCTCTCGCGCAGACCCTGGAACAGCAGGGGCACACGGTCGCGGTCGTCGACCAGGACCCCACCGCCTTCCGCCGCCTGGGCTCCGGCTTCGGCGGCCGTCGCGTGACCGGCGTCGGCTTCGACCAGGACACCCTGCGCGAAGCCGGCATCGAGGAGGCGGGCGCCTTCGCCGCCGTCTCCAGCGGCGACAACTCGAACATCATCGCCGCCCGCGTGGCCCGCGAGATGTTCGGCATCGAGAACGTCGCGGCCCGTATCTACGACCCGCGCCGCGCGGAGGTCTACCAGCGCCTCGGCATCCCCACGGTCGCCACGGTCCGCTGGACCGCCGACCAGATGCTGCGCCGCCTGCTGCCCTCCGGCGCGGAACCGCTGTGGCGCGACCCCACCGGCGGCGTCCAGCTCGCCGAGGTGCACGCGTCGGTCGCCTGGATCGGCCAGAAGATCAGCCGCCTCCAGGAGGAGACCGGAGTGCGCGTGGCCTTCCTCACCCGGCTCGGCGAGGCGGTCCTGCCGACCTCGCAGACGGTCCTGCAGGAGGGCGACCTGGTGCATGTGATGATGCGCACCGACGAGGTCGAGAAGGTCGAGGCGGCGTTCGCCGAGGGCCCCGAGGAAGGCGGTCACTGATGAGGGTCGCCATTGCCGGAGCCGGCGCGGTGGGCCGTTCCATCGCCGGAGAGCTCCTGGAGAACGGGCACGAGGTCCTGCTCGTCGACAAGGCGCCGACGGCCATCTCCGTCGAGCGCGTCCCGCAGGCCGAGTGGCTGCTCGCCGACGCCTGCGAGATCACCTCCCTCGACGAGGCGGCGCTCCAGCGCTGCAACGTCGTGATCGCCGCGACCGGCGACGACAAGGTCAACCTGGTCGTCTCGCTGCTCGCGAAGACCGAGTACGGCGTCCCGCGCGTCGTCGCCCGCGTCAACAACCCGAAGAACGAGTGGCTCTTCAACGAGTCCTGGGGCGTCGACGTCGCGGTCTCCACGCCGCGCCTGATGTCCGCGCTCGTCGAGGAGGCGGTGAGCGTCGGCGACCTGGTGCGCCTGCTGCGCTTCAGCCACGGCGACGCGAACCTGGTCGAGCTGACGCTGCCGCCGGAGTCCGCCCTCGCGGGCACCCGCGTCGGCGACGTCCAGTGGCCCGAGGACACCTCGCTCGTCACGATCATCCGGGGCACGCGCGTCCTGACGCCGACCCCGGACGACTCGCTGGAAGCGGGTGACGAGCTCCTCTTCGTAGCGGCACAGGCGCGCGAGGAGCAGCTCGAGGACCTGCTGTCAGCTCGGCGGGACTAGCCCGTCCAGGGGGTACCCCCTGCTCGAAGAGCTTGGGGGAGTTTGAGGACGAGGCCCGAAGGGCCGATGAACGGCAACGCAGGTGGGGGGCACCCGGAAACTCTCCGGGTGCCCCCCCCACCTGCGTACGGCTAGCTCTGTGCGGCCTTGCGGCGCTCCTCCTCCGCCTTCTCCTCCGCCTCCATCTCCGCGAAGACGTCGATCGGCGGCGGGGCCTTGGCCAGGAAGACCCACGTGAAGTACACCGCGAGGACCATCGGCGGCAGCTTCAGGGCGATCAGGACCCAGCCGAGCTGCTCGGTGTCCGCCCACCAGTACAGCGGGAAGAGGATCGCGTACTTCGCGAGGAAGATCAGGCCCCAGGCGAGCGACGCCTTTGTGTACGCCTTCTTGCGGCCGGGGTTGCGGGTGCGCCACGACATGTTCTCGCGGAACACCGGGCCGAGGAGCAGGCCGAGCAGCGGGAAGCCCACCAGGGCCGAGAGGAAGAACGCGGCACCGAGGCCCGTGCCGTAGATCATGCCCGGCAGGTAGAAGTCCTTCGCGTTGCCCGTGAACATCGCGAAGGCGACGCCGAACGCGACGCCGAAGACGCCGCTGAAGGCGTGCTTGACGGTGTCGCGGCGGACCAGGCGGACCACGACCAGGAGCAGCGCGACGGCGAGCGCCGCGATCGCCGACAGGTGCAGGTCCTTGGTGATCGTGTAGATCAGCACGAAGAGCAGCCCGGGCACCATGGTCTCGACCGTGCCGCGGATGCCGCCGAAGGCGTCGAAGAGCGCGGCCTGCGTCAGAGCCCTCGTGTCCACGGCGTCAGGGGCTTCGGGGTGCTCCCCCACGGCCTGGTCGGTCGGCTTGTCGACTGACGTCACCGGCTACTCCCGTCCGAGCGGTCTGAGTTCGTACTTGGGGTTGAAGAGCACTCTGCGGCCCCGGTCTATGGAGATCCGGCCCGACGCGATCAGACGGCGCCCCGGCTCGATGCCCACGATGGAGCGCCGGCCGAGCCACACGACGTCGAGGGCGGCGGAGCCGTCGAACAGCTCCGCCTCCAGGGCGGGAACGCCCGCGCGCGGCCGCAGGGTGACCGTGCGCAACGTACCAGTAACCGTGACGATCTGGCGGTCGTGGCAGTCGCCGATGCGGGTGCAGCCGGCCGTCTCCGCGTCCTCGCGCAGCTCCTGCGACTCCAGGTCCTCCTGGGAGGTCGAAAGCCGGTCGAGCATGCGCCGGAAACGACCGGCCGGCTTGCCGGATCCAGGAACAGCACTCATACCCGAAGCGTACCGGTGGGCACGGGCACCCCGACAATGGGTGCGCTCACCTGTGCATATGCCCGCGCACTACCGCTCGAAGCGGTACCCCATCCCCGGCTCCGTGATGCTGTGTCTCCCGGGGGGTAACCCCCGGACCCCCAGCCGCTTCCCGCCTACCGCTCGAAGCGATATCCCATCCCCGGCTCCGTGATGAAGTGCCGCGGGTGCGCCGGGTCCGCCTCCAGCTTGCGGCGGAGCTGGGCCATGTAGACGCGGAGGTAGTTCGTCTCCGTGCCGTACGAGGGGCCCCACACCTCCTGCAGGAGCTGCTTCTGACTGACGAGCCTGCCCGCGTTGCGCACCAGGACCTCCAGGAGGTGCCACTCGGTGGGGGTCAGGCGTACGTCGCGGCCGCCCCGGTTGACCTTCTTCGCGGCCAGGTCGACCGTGAAGTCCTCGGTGTCGATCGTCACGTCGTCCTCGCCGGGCCCGGTGGGCTCGGCGCGGCGCACGGCGGCGCGCAGGCGGGCGAGGAGCTCGTCCATGCCGAAGGGCTTGGTCACGTAGTCGTCGGCGCCCGCGTCCAGGGCCTCGACCTTCTCGTCCGAGCTGTGCCGGGCGGAGAGGACCAGGATGGGCACGCGGGTCCAGCCGCGCAGGCCCTTGATCACCTCCACGCCGTCCATGTCGGGCAGACCGAGGTCGAGCACGATCACGTCGGGGTGGCGGGCGGCGGCGAGCTGGAGGGCGGTGGCGCCGTCCGGTGCCGCGTCCACCTCGTACTTGCGCGCCTTCAGATTGATCACGAGGGCGCGTACGATCTGCGGCTCGTCGTCGACCACGAGCACCCGGGTCATTCCTACCTGCCTTTCGGGCTTGTCAGTGCCGCTCGCGCGGCGGTCGGTGCCATGTACGCAGCGGCCGGTGGCCGTGTCGGTGGCGGTCACGAGGTCATCTGGGCGGAGAGGTCGGGCACGACGGGCGGCCGGCCCGCGGCCACCTTCAGCGTGAGCACCATCGTGAGGCCGCCACCGGGGGTGTCCTCCGCGTTGAGAGTGCCCCCCATGGACTCCACGAAGCCGCGGGCGACCGCGAGGCCGAGGCCGACACCGCTACCGCGTGGAGCGTCACCGTAGCGCTGGAACGGTTCGAAGATGCGGTCCTTTGCGTCATCCGGCACCCCGGGACCGCGGTCCACCACGCGCAGTTCCACGCGTTCGGCCAGCGCGCTCGCCGACACGAGCACGGGGGCGTCCTCCGGCGCGTACTTGACGGCGTTCTCCACGATGTTCGCGACGGCGCGCTCCAGGAGGCCCTTGTCGACGGCGACCATCGGCAGGTCCTCGGGGATGTCGAGGTCCACGCTGCCGTCGGGGACGCCGCCGAGCGCCATCGGCACGACCTCGTCGAGGTCGATCTCGCGGATCAGCGGGGCGACCGTGCCCGTCTGGAGCCGGGACATGTCAAGGAGGTTGCCGACGAGGTGGTCGAGCCGGTCGGCGCCCGCCTCGATGCCCGCGAGCAGCTCGGCCTGGTCCTCGTCGGACCACTCCACGTCCTCGGAGCGCAGCGAGGAGACGGCGGCCTTGATGCCGGCGAGGGGGGTGCGCAGGTCGTGGCTGACGGCGGCGAGCAGGGCGGTGCGGATGCGGTTGCCCTCGGCCAGGGCGCGGGCCTCGTCGGCCTGGGACTGGAGGCGCTGGCGGTCGAGGACGACGGCGGCCTGCGCGGCGAACGCGGCGAGGACGCGCCGGTCCTCGGCGGGCAGGACCCGGCCGGACAGCGCGAGCGCCATGTGGTCGCCGACGGGGACGTCCACGTCGGCGTCCTCGGGGCGGCCGACGTGCGCGCGGGCGCCGACGCTGCCCGCGCAGGTCCACGGCGACACGTCGCTCTCGCGCTCCAGGAGCGCCACGGCCTCCATGCCGAAGGTCTCGCGGACGGTCTCCAGGAGGGACTCCAGGCTGTTCTCGCCGCGCAGGACGCTGCCCGCCAGGTGCGAGAGGATCTCCGACTCGGCGCGCAGGCGGGCCGCCTGGTGGGTGCGGCGGGCGGCGAGGTCCACGACGGAGGCGACGGACACCGCGACGGACACGAAGACGCAGATCGCGACGATGTTCTTGGCGTCGGAGATCGTCCACTGGTGCAGCGGCGGGGTGAAGTAGTAGTTCAGGAGCAGCGAGCCGAACGCCGCGGACGCGAGCGCCGGGAGCATGCCGCCGAGCAGGGCCGCCGCCACGGTGAGCGTCAGGAAGAGCAGCATGTCGTTGGCGAGCCCGAGGTTCGCGTCGACGTGCGTGAGCAGCAGCGTGAGCAGCGCGGGGCCGACGATGCCGGCCAGCCAGCCCCAGATGATCCGGGAGCGGCCGAGCCGTGCGCCGCGCGCGACGGGCAGCCCGCGCCCCTTGGCGACCTCGCTGTGCGTGACGATGTGCACGTCCAGGTCGGGACCCGAGTCGCGGGCGACGGTCGCGCCGACGCCGGGCCCGAACATGTACTGCCAGGCCTTGCGGCGCGAGGAGCCGAGGACGATCTGGGTGGCGTTGACGCCGCGGGCGAAGTCGAGCAGGGCCGCGGGGATGTCGTCGCCGATGACGTGGTGGAACGTTCCGCCCAGGTCCTCGACCAGCGTGCGCTGGACGGCGAGCTCCTTCGGCGAGGCCGAGGTCAGGCCGTCGCTGCGGGCGATGTAGACGGCGAGGATCTCGCTGCCGGAACCTTTCGCCGCCATGCGGGCGGCGCGGCGGATCAGGGTGCGGCCCTCGGGCCCGCCGGTGAGGCCGACGACGATGCGCTCGCGGGCCTGCCAGGTGGAGCGGATGTTGTGCTCGCCCCGGTACTGCTGCAGGTACTCGTCGACCCGGTCGGCCACCCACAGGAGCGCCAGCTCGCGCAGGGCGGTCAGGTTGCCCGGGCGGAAGTAGTTCGACAGGGCCGCGTCGACCTTGTCGGCCTTGTAGATGTTGCCGTGCGCCATCCGCCGGCGCAGCGCCTGCGGCGACATGTCGACCAGCTCGATCTGGTCGGCCCGGCGCACCACCTCGTCCGGCACCGTCTCGCGCTGACGCACGCCCGTGATCGACTCGACCACGTCGCCCAGCGACTCCAGGTGCTGGATGTTGACCGTGGATATGACGTCGATGCCCGCTTCGAGGAGCTCCTCGATGTCCTGCCAGCGCTTGGCGTTGCGCGAGCCGGGCACGTTGGTGTGCGCCAGCTCGTCGACGAGCGCGACGGCGGGGGCGCGGCGCAGGACGGCTTCCACGTCCATCTCGGTGAAGACCGATCCGCGGTACTCCAGCTCCTTGCGCGGCACCTGCTCCAGGCCGTGCAGCATCACTTCCGTACGGGGACGGCGGTGGTGCTCCACGAAGGCCACGACGCAGTCCGTGCCGCGCTCGATACGACGGTGCGCCTCGGAGAGCATGGCGTAGGTCTTGCCCACGCCCGGTGCCGCACCGAGGTATATCCGTAGCTTCCCGCGTGCCATGGCCTCATTGTCTTCCTGAAACTGCTGTGTACGCAGCGTCGACCTTACGGCCAAGAATGACGGCAAATCGGACGAGGCCGACCTTCCTGGGGCTCCTTTACGCAACCCTGATGCCCTCGGCCACGCCAGGAGACCCCTGGGACGCCTGTTTTTCGGCCGTTCCCGGCGGCTATGGCGCCGCGTCCGACTCCGTATTCCCTGCCGTATTCGACGATGCGTACAAGAACGTCTTCGATAAACGCCCGCGGGAAACACGTACGCGAAAGCGGCCCGTGGCGGTCCGGTGAACCA
>NZ_JBHYJH010000044.1:0-59036 GCF_042740445.1 Streptomyces sp. NPDC059003
GCCTTTCGGGGCCTCAGGATCTTAGGACCTCAGTCCTCCTGCGCGTGCGCCGCGCGGTGGGCGCTCGCCAGCTCCACGTACAGCGTGCCGTTGAGCGAGATGCCCGCGCGCTCCTCCTCGGTGAGCCGGCGTTTCACCTTCGCGGGCACCCCCGCCACCAGGGAGCCGGGCGGCACGCGCATGCCCTGCGGCACGAGCGCCTGCGCGGCGACCAGCGAACCGGCGCCGATCACCGCGCCGTTGAGGACCGTGGCGCCCATCCCGATGAGGCAGTCGTCCTCGACCGTGGCGCCGTGCACGACCGCGTTGTGGCCGACCGAGACGCGCTCGCCGATGGTGATCGGGAAGCCGGGGTCGACGTGCAGGCTGCAGTTGTCCTGGATGTTGCTGTCGGCGCCGATCTCGATCGGGCCGCAGTCGGCGCGCAGGACGGCCCCGTACCAGGTGCTCGCGCCCGCGTGCAGCGTGACCTCGCCGATCACCACGGACGTCGGCGCGGTGAAGGCCTCCGGGTCGATCTTCGGGTCCTTGCCGCCGATGCCCATGACGAGTGCCTGGTGGCCCATGGAGTCTCTCCTTCTTCGCCGTCGCGCCGTCGCGCCGTCGCGCCGTCGCGCCGTCGCGTCGTCACGCCTCAGCGAACCGTACGGGACGGCGGTCGGCGCCCGGCCGCGTGGGGTGAAGATCACAGCAGGCGGGAGTGCTCGCCCCGGGCCCGGCTGAGTAACGTGAGCGGGTGCCCAGGAACAGGAACACGTTCTCATCGCTGGCCGCTTGGCGGCGCGGCGTGGCGCAGCGCGCCGTCCACGCGGGCTGGGCCTGGGTGCAGCGCACCGGCGCGGTGACCGCCCAGCGGCCGGGGCGGCTGCGGTTCGGCGCGATCGGCGAGGGCACGAAGCTGGCGTTCCCGCAGGGCACGGTCTTCGGCGCGCCCTGGATCCGGCTCGGCGCACACTGCATCGTAGGCGAACAGGTCACGCTCACCGCCGGGTTGATGCCCGACCTCGACCTCGGCCCCGACCCCGTCCTGCGCATCGGCGACGGCGTGGTCCTCGGCCGCGGCAGCCATGTCATCGCGGACACGTCGGTGACGATCGGCGACGACTGCTACTTCGGCCCGTACGTGTACGTGACGTCGACGAACCACTCGTACGACGACCCGGACACCCCGATCGGCAAGCAGTGGCCGCGGATGGAGCCGGTGGAGATCGGGACCGGGTGCTGGATCGGCACGGGCGCGGTGATCCTGCCGGGCGCGAAGCTCGGCCGCAACGTGGTGGTCGCGGCGGGCGCGGTCGTACGCGGCGAGGTGCCCGACCACGCGGTGGTGGCCGGTGCGCCCGCCCGGGTCGTGCGGACGTGGTGCCCGGACAAGGGCTGGCAGCCGCCGCTGCGGACCCCCGCGCCGGTGCCGATACCGGAGGGGATCACCCCTGAACAGCTCCTCGCGCTCGGGGAGCTGGAGGAGCTGTCCGACGTGGAGGGGAAGGCCTAGGCCCGCCGCCGGCCTGTTGCGCGTCAGCCGGTCGCCAGGAGCACCGTGCCGATGAGCGCGAGGCCCGCGCCCGCCGCCTGGACGCCCCGCAGGCGTTCCTTGAGGACGCCGCGCGCGGCGAGCGCGGTCACCACCGGGTAGAGCGAGGCGAGGACGGCGGCGACGGTGACGGGGCCGGTCCTCGCCGCCATCGCGTACGTGCCGTTGGCGGCGACGTCGGCGAGGCCCACGAAGGCGAGCGCGGGCAGCGCGGACCAGATCACGCCCATTCCGGCGCCCTCGGGGAGCGCATCGGCGCCGCGGCGCACGGAGACGTAGAGGGCCGCTCCGCCCGCGACCACGTTCGTCACGCGCTGCACGAACAGGGCGAGGAAGAGGCCGGTGACCGTGCTCGACGCCTCCGCGATCAGCGCCATGACCGCGCCGAAGCCGAAGGCCGCGAGCAGCGTGAGCAGGACCGCCTGCCGCTGCACGGGGGCGCCGCGCAGTTCGGGGCCGCCCGCGAGCAGGATGCCGACGACGGCCACCGCGATGCCCGCGAACTGCGCGAGCCCCGGCCGCTCGCCGAAGAACAGCAGCCCCACGCCCACCGGCACCACCACGCCGAGGGAGCCGAGCGGCGAGACGACGCCCATCGGGCCGAGCGCGAGCGCCTTGTAGAAGGCGAGCATCGCGACCGGTCCGACCAGGCCCGCGCCGACCGCGAACCACAGCTGCGGGCCCCACTCGGTCCACCCGCCGGTCGCGACCACCACCGCGCCGAGGACGACCACGGCGACGCACTGGGACGCGACGACCACCGTGAGGGCGGGTATGCGTCGGGTGAGGAGCCCGCCACCGAAGTCGGCCAGGCCCCACATCAGGCTCGTGGCCAGGGCGAACAGCGCCGTCAGTCCGGGCATGGGGAACCTCGCAGTACAGTGTGGTGAACCCTTGGGGATCATTAGGTGCACCACACCGTAGTTCAGTGCGGTGAACTCTGTCATCCAAAATATTGGACGGAATGTGTCGGACCTCGACCAGCTGACCCAGTCGCTCGCGCGCAACCTGAAGCGCTGGCGCACCGAACGGAACTTCACGCTCGACGCGCTCGCCGCCCGCGCGGGCGTCAGTCGCGGCATGATCATCCAGATCGAGCAGGCCCGCACCAACCCCAGCGTGGGCACCACGGTCAAGCTCGCGGACGCGCTCGGCGTCAGCATCACCACGCTCCTCGACTACGAGCAGGGCCCGCACGTCCGGCTCGTGCCGCCGGAGCAGGCGGTGCGGATGTGGTCCACGGACGCGGGCAGCAGCACGACGCTCCTCGTCGGCACGGAGGCGCGCGGCCCGTTCGAGCTGTGGTCGTGGCGGCTGATGCCGGGCGAGGGCAGCGACTCCGACGCGCACCCGCCGGGCACCCTGGAGCTCCTTCACGTCAGGTCCGGCGCGCTGACGCTCGTCGTGGACGGCGACGAACACCTCGTCGCGGCGGGCTCCGCGGCCACGTTCGAGGCCAATGTGGCGCACGGGTACCACAACAAGGGTGCGGAGCCGGTCGAGATGACGATGGCGGTGTCGGTCCCGCCCGCCCACGCGGGCGCCTACTGACGCCTTCCGGCGGGCTGTTAGCGTGCGGACATGCGTGCTCCTCTTGGTGATTTCGACACCGTCCGCCCTGCCCCCGAAGCCCTCGACCTGCTCGTCGCCCCCGTCGCCGATGCCGTACGCGGCTGGCAGGGTGACGTACCCGCGGACCAGCTGATCCACGTCGACACCGAGCCCGCCTGGGCCGACACGGCCACGTTCCTCGAGCACTACGGCCCCGAACTGCTCCGGCAGTCCGCGAACTGCGTCGTCGTCGCGGGCAGGCGTGCGGGCGAGACGACCCTCGCCGCCTGCGTCGTCCTGTCCGCGACACGGGTCGACGTCAACGGCGTGGTGCGCCGCCAACTCGGCGCCCGCAAGGCGTCGTTCGCGCCCATGGACACCGCGACCGGCGAGACCGGCATGGAGTACGGCGGCATCACGCCCATCGGCCTGCCGTCGGCCTGGACGGTCCTGGTCGACGCCGCCGTGGTGGACCTGCCGTACGTCCTGATCGGCAGCGGCAGCCGCCGCGGCAAGCTGATCGTGCCGGGCAAGGCGCTCGCGGGCCTGCCGAACGCGACGGTGGTCGAGGGTCTCGGCGTGGAGTGAGCCGACGGGTACGCGGACGGCTGACGGCTCTCAGCGGGGCGGTCCTCGACGCCCGGATCAGCGGGGCGGGCCCTCGGTATCAGGGCCGCCGTCCGCGCCGATGATCCCTCGCGCGCGCAGCTCGGCTATCTGCTCCGGGGCGCGGCCGAGCTCCGCGAGGATCTTCTCGGTGTGCTCGCCGACGTCCGGCACCGGGTCCATGCGGGGGCTCACGCCCGAGAGGTCGACGGGCGGCAGCAGCGCCTGGACGGCGGGCGCGCCGCCCGGCAGGCCCACGTCCCGCCACCGGCCGCGCTCGGCGAGCACCGGGTGCTCCAGGAAGTCGGTCACCGTATTGACGCCCGCGTTGGCGACGTTGGCCGCGTCCAGCAGCGCGGTCGCCTCGTCGCCGGTGAGCTCCGCAAACCGCCCGGCGATGAGCGCGTCCAGCTCCTCGCGGTGTGCGACCCGGGCGGAACCGGTCGCGAAGCGCGGGTCGTCCGCCAGGTCGGGACGGCCGAGGAAGCGCGCGCACAGCGCCGCCCACTCCGGCTCGTTCTGCACCGACAGGAGCACCTCCTTGCCGTCGGCGGCGGTGAAGACCCCGTACGGCGCGACCGTCGCGTGGCGCGCGCCGACCCGCGGCGGCTGGGTCCCGCCGTAGCGCGTGTAGTACGCGGGCTGGCCCATCCACTCGGCGAGCGCGTCGAAGAGCGAGACCTCGACCGCGGGCGCCCGGCCCGTCGTCGCCCGCGTGAACAGCGCCGACAGGATGCCGCTGTAGGCGTACGTCCCGGCCGCGATGTCGGCCACCGAGATCCCGACGCGCACCGCCTCGTCGGGCGTCCCGGTGAGCGAGACCAGGCCGGTCTGGCACTGCACGAGCATGTCGTACGCCTTGCGGCCGGCCCAGGGTCCGCTCGTGCCGTAGCCGCTGATGGTGCAGGTGATCAGGGAGGGGTGGCGGGCCTGGAGCTCCGCGGCGGACAGGCCGAGGCGGTCGGCCGCGCCGGGCGCGAGGTTCTGCACGAACACGTCGGCGCCGGCGAGCAGTTCGCGCAGGACCTGCCCGCCCTGCTCCGACTTCACGTCGAGCGTGAGCGACTCCTTCGAGCGGTTCGCCCACACGAAATAGCTGGCCTGGCCGTGCACGGTGGTGTCGTAGCGCCGCGCGAAGTCGCCCCCGCCGGGGCGCTCCACCTTGATGACGCGTGCGCCGAGGTCGGCGAGCTGCCGGGTGGCGAACGGCGCGGCGACGGCCTGCTCAAGGCTCACCACGGTGATGCCGGTCAGCGGCAGCGGGTACGGCACGGGGTCCTCCTGGGTGGCTGACGGGTGTCCGTCTCCTCGGGCTCCGGGACGATCGGCTGGCCCTCGGCGCGCCGGGCGCGGCCGGCCTCGAGTTGCTTGCCGCCCGTCATGGGCCGACCGTACCCGGGGCCCCGGCCCGACGTGCCAGGGCGAGTTTCGGCCACGGTCGTTCACCTGATGCTCATGAGGGTCGGCCCGATCCGCCGCACGGACCTCGTGCGCAGTTCAGCCGGGGCGGGCACGGTGGCTGTTGGGTGCCCCGCTCGACTCGTTCCCCTCTTCCCCTCCGTCGTACTCCATCGACCCCTCCCCATCGAACGGAGAACGTACTGTCATGCCCGCGACATCCAGCACGCCCGCCTCCGCACGGGCCTCCACCCCGACCCCCACGTCGGCCTCCGCCCCGGCCCCCACCCCGGCCTACGTCCCCTCCATCGCCGACTCCGAGGAGCAGATCCGCGCCGCCCAGCGCCTGCGCTACCAGGTCTTCGGTGAGGAGATGGGCGCGCGGCTCGACACACCGCTCGCCGGGCACGACATCGACGCCTACGACGCCCTCGCGGACCACCTGGTCATCACCGACACGACGAGCGGCGACGTGGTCGGCACGTACCGCCTCATCCCGCCGGGTCGCGGCGAACTCTCCTACTCCGAGGGCGAGTTCGACCTCACCGCGCTGCGGCCCCTGCGTCCGGCCACCATCGAGGCCGGACGTTCCTGCGTGCACCCCGACCACCGCTCCGGTGCCGTGATCAACCTGATGTGGTCGGCGCTCGCCCGCTACGTCCTGCTCTCCGGCCACCGCTACCTCGCGGGCTGCGCCTCCGTGCCGCTGGCCGACGGCGGCACCGCGGCCGCGAGCGCCTGGCTGCTCGGCACCGCCAAGCACGCCTCGCCGCCCGACCTGCGCGTGCACCCGCACCGCCCCTGGACGCCCGGCGAGCCCGGCGGGCACCGGGCGAGCTACGCCGACCTGCCGCCGCTCCTGCGCGGCTATCTGCGCCTCGGGGCCTGGATGTGCGGGGCGCCCGCGTACGACCCGGAGTTCGAGTCCGCCGACTTCTTCGTGCTGCTCGACACGGAGCGGCTGAGCGAGCGGCACCGGCGGTTCTTCCTCGGCGACGCCGAGCGCGGCGGCGGTGGTGGTGCGGCGGGGAGGCGGGCGTGAACCCCTGGGCCGTGGAGGCGGGTTGTCCACGGTCGTGCGCGCTGCCCCCGGCCGCCCGCGTCGCGCCCGCCGAGGCCGCGCGGCGGTACGCCGAGCTCGCGTACGTGCTGGGCCGCAGCCTCGGCATGGGGGAGCGCCTCGCCGACGGCGACACACCCCGCGTCCAGGCGCGGCGCGTCCTGCGGGCGCTCGGCGTGGGCCTCGACGCGGGCCCGGTGCCGCTGACCGTGCCCGGGGCGGGGGTCGGCACGCTCGTCGTCGCCAACCACATCTCCTGGCTGGACGTCGTGGCCCTGCTCGCGGTGGAGCCCGTGTCGTTCGTCGCCAAGAGGGAAGTGGGGCGGTGGCCGGTCGTCGGGACGTTCGCGCGGCGCATGGGCACGCAGTTCATCGACCGTGAGGGTGGGCGGCGGGAACTTCCCCTGATGGTCGGCGAGTTGGCGAAGGCCCTGGCCGCCGGGCGGTCGGTCCTCGTCTTCCCGCAGGCCACGACGTGGTGTTCCGCCGGGGGTGGGCGGTTCCGGCGTGCGGCGTTCCAGGCAGCGGTCGATGCCGGGGCGGCCGTGCGGCCGGTGACGGTGGAGTACCGGTTGGGTGGGGTGGGGAGTACGGCTGCGGCGTTTCTGGGGGACGAGGGGTTCGGGGGGTCCTTGCGGAGGGTGGTGGCGGCGCGGGGGTTGCGGGTGCGGGTTGCTGCGCATGCGCCGCTGTACGGGAGTGAGCGGAAGGGGTTGGCGGCGGGGGCTTGGGCGGCGGTGAGCGGGGGGTAGGTCCTCGCGGGGGCGCCCCAGTCCCGCCCCTTCCCGAAACCAGGGGGCTCCGCCCCCTGGACCCCCTTCTTTCCGGCCTTCGGCCTCGTCCTCAAACGCCGGACGGGCTGGAAATGTTTGAGGACGAGGCGCGGAGCGCCGACTACGGGGCGTCAGAGATACGCCGAGCCTGAACTGCCCGAGGCGCCGCCGGCGAGCCGCATGAGGCGGCGCGCCTCGTCCTCGATCCGGTGGGCCACACCCCCCGTTCCCGACGCCCCGTCGAGCTCCGTGGCCTGGAGCTGGGCGGCGAGCGTGGTGAAGTACCCCGCCGCGGCGAAGAGCCGGTCGTCCACGTTCACGGGGACGCCGAGGTCGAGGCGGGCCACCGCGTCCGTGCTGTCGCTCAGGACCAGGCCGACCTGCTCGGTGATCTGGTCCCGCGCGTCATGGCCGAGGTCCACCGCGCGGCCCACCTGGGCGAGGATGGAGCGGCAGGACCGGACCAGCTGCTCCAGGAGCTGGTGTTCGCGGATGCCGCGGGGCGCGCTCGGGGTGTGTGCGTAGCCGCCGACGTTGCCGACGTCGATGCGGACGGCCGCCACCGCGGGCTCGTACCGCCGCAGGTCGATCGGGCTCGTCGCGCCGAGGGCCGCGCGGAAGCACGGGTGCACGTGGAACTCGCTCTCGTGCGGCTGCACCGGCAGCTCCCCGCCGCCCCCGTACACGACGTCGCTGCCGCGCCGCACCCCGAGGAACCCGACCGCGAAGAGCGTGTCGACGACTCCGGTGAGGTTCAGGACATCGGCGTACGCGGGGTGGTGGCGGTGGAGGGTGGGGGCCGCCTCGTCCAGGCGGGTGCCGAGGACGCTGCGCGTGACCGTGTACCCCGTGTTCTGGAAGAGGGGGTAGAGCCGCTCCAGGAACGGGTGCGCGATCAGATACTCCTGCACCAGGTCCTTGAGCTTCCACTCCGAGAACTGGCGGGTGGCCTGGAGCACGTCGGCCTCCAGGATCAGGTCGTGGCCGTTGTCCGCCGCCGTGTCCCGGCACAGGTTGAGGAACTGGATGGCGTCGCGCGGGCGCGGCAGGGAGCGCGTGAACAGGTACGCCGGTGTCGGCTCACCGTGGACGGTGGGCGGGAAGACCTCCTCCCACAGCCGGCGGGCGTCGTCGATCCGGTCGCCGACGGACGCGCGGGCGCGGGTGAGCGCCAGCTCCCGCAGCGCCTGCTCGGTCCAGACGATGCGCACCTCGTCCCCGCGGAACTTGTCGCCCTCTCCGAAGGACAGCGAGTCGTAGATGTCGGCGCGCAGGAACAGCAGACAGCGCAGCGCGCGGCCGTACGTCCCCGCGGCGTGCTTGGCGGCGAGCAGCAGGCCGATCACCATCGAGTTGCTGTCGGGCTCGGCCGACCACACCTGCTCAAGCTGGTCCACCAGGACCAGCAGCGGCGGATGCGCGTCCGCGCAGCCCAGGTCCTCGAAGGCCTGCCGCACGCCGCGCTCCACCAGCTCCAACTGGCGTGCGGCGCGGGCGCCTTCGGAGGCGCCGGGCGCCATGGCCACCGTCGCCCCCACGCCGAAGGCCTGCAGCGACAGGGAGGTCTGCAGACCGCGGGCGCTGTGCGCGAGCCGGTCGCCGAGCCGCTCGCCGGGCAGCGCGATCTCCTCGTCGTTCTGCTTCAGGAAGCGGCGCAGTGCCTTGACGGACTCCGGCTCCCTGCGGCCGTGCGCCTTCCTGGCGTGCGCCGTCAGATGGCGGGCCGCGTGCACCGCGAAGACGTACCGCCAGATCAGGGACTTGGCGGTGTCGCCCGCCAGGCCCTGGAGTTCGAAGCGCCGGATCTCGTCGCCCGCCGCGTCGTCCGGCGTGATGAGGGCCGTGCCGCCCTGGCGCGCGCCGTCCTGCGCGAGCCGCATGCAGATCGCGCTCTTGCCGGACCCCTTCCGGCCGATGATCAGCATCTTCCGGCCCGAGAGCGCCGCGAGGAACGCCGCCGTGGGCAGGAAGCCCGCGTGCAGCAGTCCGTCGGTCGCGTCGCGCTCGGCGTCCTCACGGCCGAAGTACAGGCGGTCGAGGACGGTCGTGGACACTTCGCCCCACATGTCCGGCTCCTAGAGGCTTCCTGGAGACTTGCTGGCGGCTCGCTCGGCGCGGCTCCCGTCGCGCGGCTTCCTTCGCGATCCTTGGTGGGAAGACGAGCAGGGCGGAACGGCAGTTCCCCGCACGGCGCCCAGCATCCACGGACCCGTACGGCTCGGCATCAAGAACTCATAAAGATTGCCGGAAAATGGCAATGCGCCGACACGCCCTCACGCGTCACCATGGAAGAGCAGGAACGGGGGGCGAGGCCCGGGTGCCGGATCACGGAAACGAGGTCCGGCACCCGGGGGACATCCGGCCTCCCGGGCATGACCGATCAAGGGGGCGGGGACATGGGGGAGTTGCTGGACGCGGCGGTGGGGTTTCCGGGGGTGGCCTACAGCTCCGCCCTTGCCGTGGTTCTCGGCTACTGGGCGCTCGTCGCGGTCGGATTGACACGTGTGGACAGCTTCGACGAGGACGCCGACCTGCGTTCCGTGGGGCTCGGCGGCGTGCCGGTGTCCGTCGCGGCCTCGCTGCTCACGCTCTTCGGCTGGGGGGCGAGCGTCGCCGGATCGGTCGCGGTGGCGCGAGCGGGTCTGAGGGGCATGGCGCACGCGGCGGTCGACCTGGGCCTGTTGCTCGCGTCGGCGCTCGTCGCCTGGGGGCTCACGCGCGTGCTCGTCCGCGTGCGGGTCCGCCGTGCCCGCGGCGGTGCCGGGCCGTCCCCGCGCGACTTCATCGGTTCGGTGGGCACCGTCCGCACGGGGTGGGTGGACGCGGAGACCGGCCGGGCGGAGGTCGCCACGAAGGCCGGATCCGTCGCCATCGTGGAGGTCAGACGGGACCCGTCCGCGCGGGGCGAGGCGCTGACCCTCGGCAGCAGCGCCCTGCTGTACGCGTACGACGAGACCGGCGAGTTCTTCTGGGCGCAGGCCGTCCCGGTGGCGCTGACTCCGGGCCGCCGCGCGCCGAGGCGGCCGCCTCCCGTCGACCGCGGCTGGCCGCAGGCCGACTGCGCCTGAGTGGCGACGTGAGACCGAGGCCCTTCCCCTTCGTGCCGACCGGCGGACCCCCCGGACTCCCGGTGCCGCCCCGTGCGATAAAAAGGCATAAAGGTTTCATCAGGAAGTCGGGGACACACGTGGCGGGGCAGGAAATACCGGACGAGTACCTGGACGGCTATACCCGGATCCTCGCCGACGCCTCCGTGACCGGCCGCGGCCTCACCCGCGACGAGCTGGAGTCGCGCCGCGCCCTCGGCGAGCGCGCGGCGGACGCCGGATACGGACTGCGCGCGCTGGTCGGCGCGCACCTGGCGAAGGCCCGCGCGTTCGCGGCGGCGCCCCGCGCGCACGGCACGGAGGCCGGTGCGCGGCCCGTGTCCACCGAAGCCGCCCTCGCCGCCGTCGAGCAGGCCGTCGACGCCTTCGCCGAGGGCTACGAACGCGCCCAGCGCCTCGCCGTGCGCCAGGAGGAGGCCGCGCGCCGCGAGTTCATCGACGACCTGCTGCACGGCCGCAGCGACCTGGGACTGCTCGCCGAGCGCGCCGAGCGCTTCGGCCTGCGCCTGTCCTTCACGCACGCGGTGGCCGTCGCCCAGGGCGACCGTGCCTACGAGGACGGCGACGAGGCGCCGCGCGAGGTGGAGCGCGCCCTGACCGCCCGCTTCGGCGACCGCTCCCTGCTCGTCGCCACCAAGGACGGCCGCCTGCTCTGCGTGGCCTCCGTCGACCAGGACGACGTCCTGTCCTTCTTCGCCAAGCAGGCGCACGCCGCGACGGACGGCGGCCGCGTCGCCATCGGCCGCCCGCAGACCGGCGCGGGCGGCGTCGTCCAGTCGTACGAGGAAGCCCTGAACGCCCTGGACATCGCCGAGCGCCTGGAGCTCGACGAGCCGGTCCTGCGCGCCGCCGACCTGCTCGTCTTCCCCGTCCTGACCCGCGACCGGCAGGCGATGGCCGACCTGGTCCAGAACACGCTCGGCCCGCTGCGCCAGGCCAGGGGCGGCGCCGAGCCCCTCATCGAGACCCTCGCGATGTACTTCGACGCGGGCTGCGTCGCCGCCCAGGCCGCCCGCAACCTCAACTTGAGCGTGCGCGCCCTGACGTACCGCCTGGAGCGCGTCCACCGGCTCACCGGGACGGATCCGGCCGACCCGCTGCACCGCTACACGCTCCAGACGGCGGTGATCGGCGCACGGCTCCTCGACTGGCCGGCGCGGCCCTTCTGACCCGGCCCTTCTGAAGCAGGCGGTGCGGGCTACGCGGCGTCGGCGTCGAGCCGCGGGATCTCGATCGCGGGGCACCGGTCCATGACCATGTCGAGCCCCGCCGCCCGCGTCCGCTCGTACGCCGCCTCGTCCACGACGCCGAGCTGGAACCACACGGCCTTCGCGCCCGCGGCCACGGCCTCGTCGGCGACGCCGCCCGCGAGCGCGCTGTTCACGAACACGTCCACGACGTCCACGGGGAAGGGAATCTCGGCCAGCGAGGCGTACCCCCGCTCCCCGTGCACGGTCTCGGCCTTCGGGTGCACCGGCACGACCCGCTTCCCGAACCGCTGCAGCACCCGGGCGACCCCGTAGGCCGCCCGCTCCTCGTTGTTCGAGAGCCCCACGACGGCCCAGGTGTCCCCGGACTCGGTGAGGATCTTGCGGACGGTGGCGGGGTCCCCGTACATGTCGGCCTCCTGGGAGAGTCAGCAATCGGCGCGCGACGAAGCGTCGGCGATCTGCTGGTGACAACTACGGAGACTCCGCCCCTTGTTCCGCGTCGGTGTCAGACGCTCCGCGTCCGGGTCAGACGTTGACGCCGAAGTCGGTGGCGATGCCGCGCAGGCCGGAGGCGTAGCCCTGGCCGACGGCGCGGAACTTCCACTCGGCGCCGTGGCGGTAGAGCTCGCCGAAGACCATGGCGGTCTCGGTGGAGGCGTCCTCGGAGAGGTCGTAGCGGGCGATCTCCTGGTTGTCGGCCTGGTTGACGACGCGGATGAACGCGTTGCGGACCTGGCCGAAGCTCTGGCCGCGGTTCTCGGCGTCGTGGATGGAGACGGGGAAGACGATCTTGGTGATGGTGGCGGGGACGGTGGCGAGGTTGACCTTGACGGCCTCGTCGTCGCCCTCGCCTTCGCCGGTGAGGTTGTCTCCGGTGTGCTCCACGGAGCCGTCGGGGCTCGTGAGGTTGTTGTAGAAGACGAAGTGCTGGTCGGAGGCGACCTTGCCGGTGTCGTCGCAGAGGAGGGCGGAGGCGTCGAGGTCGTAGTCGGTGCCGGTGGTGGTGCGGACGTCCCAGCCCAGGCCGATCAGTACGGCGGTGAGGCCGGGGGCCTCCTTGCTCAGCGAAACGTTGCCGCCCTTGGCGAGGGAAACTCCCACGGTGTCCTCCTGAGGTCCTCTGCATACATGGATCACCCGGCCCCGCGAGGCGCCGGGATCTAGAATCTACATGAATGTAGAAGTGTGGGGATGTGGGTCGTCATGATCCGGCCGTTACGATATGGCGCTCCCCGAGAGGCGTACGGAGGCGAGGACACGGCATGGCGCAGCACGGAAGCGGACCGCAGGAGCCGCGCCTGCGCAGGCGCGGCCAGGGCGAACTGGAGGCCCAGGTGCTCGCGGCGCTGCACGGCGCGCCGGGGCCGGTCGGCGCGGCCTGGGTGCAGGAACGCATCGGCGGCGACCTCGCGTACACCACCGTCATGACGATCCTCACGCGGCTGCTCGCCAAGAACGTCGTGACCCGGGAGCGCGCGGGGCGCTCCTTCCTGTGGCGGTCGGCCGCCGACGAGGCGGGGCTCGCCGCGCTGCGCATGCGCAAGGTGCTCGACGGCGAGCGCGACCGCGAGGCCGTGCTCGCCAGCTTCGTGACCACCCTGTCCGCCGACGACGAACGGCTGTTGCGCGATCTGCTCGGCGAGGCGGGCGGCACCGCGGCGGAGGGCTGAGGCGCACATGGGGGTCTTCGTCTTCCTGCCGCTGGTGCTGCCGCTGAGCGCCTGGCCGGTCGCCCGGCTCGCCGCCAAGGGCCTGCACCCGCGCACCGCGACCCGTCTGCTCACCGCGCTCGCCGCGGTGATGGCGCTGTGCAGCACGCTGTGCCTCGCGCTGCTCATGGTGGTCGGCACGGCCCAACTGCCCGGCAACCCTCTGCCCGACAGCTGGTCCGACCCCGAGGTCCGCGCCGCGGTGCCGTACGACGAGGTCGCGGGCACGGCCGCGATCCCGGCCCTTCTCGTCGTGTGCGGGGCCGTCGCGCGGACGCTGTGGCGGCACGCGTCGGTGCGCCGCCGGGGCTGGCGGGCGCTCGCCGGGACGCCCGGCACGTCGGTGGCCGTCCTCGCGGACGACACGGCGCTGTACGCGTACGCCCTGCCGGGGCGGCGGGGCCTGCCCGGCCGCCGCAGGCCGGCGGAGCCGGGGCGCGTCGTCGTCACCCGTGCCCTCCTCGACCGGCTCCACCCCGCCGAGCGGCGCGCGCTGTTCGCGCACGAGCGGGCTCATCTCGCCGCGCGCCACCACCGGTTCCTGCTGGTGACGCAGGTGGCGGCGCGCGCCAATCCGTTCCTCGTGCCGCTGCGGACGGCCACCGCGTACACCGCCGAGCGGTGGGCCGACGAGGAGGCGGCGCGGGAGGTGGGGGACCGGCGCGTGGTCGCGCGGGCCATCGGCAGGGCCGCGCTCGCGACGGCGGGCACGCCCGCTGTGGCCCTCGCGGGCTTCGCCGCGGCGGGCCCGGTGCCGCGCCGGGTGGCGGCGCTGCTCGCCCCGGCCCCGGCCCCGCGCACCCGGCCCTCGCTGTTCACCGCGGTGGGCCTCGCGCTGTGGTGCGCGGCGTGCGGGACGGCCGCGTCCGCGATGGCGTCGGCGAACGCGGCGGTCACGATGGTCCTGGTCCTGCGGGCGGCCACGCCGCTGTGACGGTGCGCGGGCCCGCGCCCGCGCACCGTCGTACGGGCCCGGTCAGAGGTCGAACTCGTGCGGCGGCAGGTTGAGCGCGAAGCACGCCTCGCGCACCACGGCCTGCTCGTCCTTGTCGAAGTCGCCGTCGGCGCCGCCGATGACGATGCCGATCTGGACGACCGCGCGGGCCTCGGCGGGCTTCTTCTTCGCCTTGGCGACCTCCTGCAACACGCTCACCTTGCCGAACGCGAAGTCAGCCGTGAGCTTGTTCACGTACTCGTCGAAGCGGCGGCGCAGGTCGTCCGCGGGGAAGTTCTGGAGCACCTCGTTCGTGGCGATGAGCTGGGCCACGCGCTGGCGCTCGGCCGCGTCGACCGTGCCGTCGGCGGCGGCGACCAGGGCGCACATCGCCATGCTGGCGTCGCGGAAGGCCCCGCTCGTGAGCTCGTTCTTCTTCGCCGTCAGCTGCGTCTGCATCGTCGACGCGGATTCCTTGAGGCGGTCCCACAGGGCCATGGAAAACTCCATCGGTTGAGCTTGGGTTCGGTGCTTGTGTCGCTGCGTACTTCTACAGCAATGTAGAAACTAACATCCGGGCTGGAAGGTTCCCTCCGCACCGAAAGGCCGTGGCCGATGACCTCAACACCCCATGGGCGACCGGAGAGCACGGCGCGCGAACTCCTCGACAGCGCGGTGGCACAGCTCGCCCCCGCGCCGGGCGCCAACCCGTTCGTGCCGCTCGTCGAGGACGGCACCGCGGGCCGCGGCGCCCTTGCGGCGCTCGCCCTGGAGCAGTGCCAGGTCATTCCGGCCGACCGCCGCGCGTTCCTGCGGCTCGCCGCCCGTTCCGCCGACGCGGGCCTCGCCGCGGGCGCGGCGTTCTTCGGCACGCTCGCCGAGGGCGAGAGCGATGCGCGGGGCCGCCTCGGCCCGCTGCTCACGGCCTGCGGTGTCAGTGAGGAGCAGGCGGTCGCGTACGCGCCCATGGCGGGCTGCCAGGCCTACCCGGCGTACGTCGCGTGGCTCGCCCTCAACGCCGAACCGGCCGACGCGGTCCTCGCCCTGACCGCCAACTTCGCGGCGTGGGGCGGCTACTGCGCGACGCTCGCCCGCGCGCTGCGCGAGCGCTACGGCTTCCCGGACGAGGCCTGCGGGTTCTTCGACCTGTTCGCCGAGCCGTCCCCCGACCTCGACCGCGAGGTGATCGCCGCGCTCGGCGAGGGCCTGGCCCAGGGCCGCCTCACGCCCCGGGTGGCGCTGCGGCAGGGGCGACTGCTCCAGGAGTACGAGGAGATGTTCTGGGCGAGTCTGGCGGCGCGGGCCTGAGGCGCCGAGGTCAACCCTGGTCCGCCTGGAGCACGATGGCCGTCACGACGACCCCGTCCCGTACCAGCCAGGTGCCGGACAGGCCCGTGAGCTCGGAGCCCGCCACGACCGGACCCTCGACCAGGAGCTTCGCCGTGAACGTGCCGTCCAGGCGGATGTCCAGATGCGCGTCCTCGAAGCCCAGCCAGCGCCGGGCGAGGGGGAACCACGTCTTGTAGACGGACTCCTTGGCGCTGAACAGGAGCCGGTCCCACGGGACCGACGGCTCGTCGGCGGCGAGGGCGGCCAGCTGGGCGCGCTCCGTCTCGTCGCTGACCAGCTCGAGCACGCCCGGGTCGGAGAGCCGCTCGGCCGGCTCCGCGTCGATGCCGAGCGACGTCACGGCGGAGGCCCTGGCGACGACCGCGGCGCGGTAGCCCGTGCAGTGCGTCATGCTGCCGACGACGCCGTCCGGCCAGATCGGCGCGCCCCGCTCGCCGCGCAGGATGGGCGCGGGCGGCACGTCGATGCGGGCGAGCGCGGTGCGGGCGCAGTGCCGCGCGGTGGTGAACTCGCGCTGCCGCTTGGGCACGGCCTTCGCGACGAGAGCGGCCTCTTCGGGGAACAGGACCGCGTCGGCGGGGTCCTCGCGGGTCTCGACGACGAAGACGGGTGCCCCGGCCAGGAGCGTGCTCAATATGCCGGTAGGTGAGGTCACGGTGGATCACTGTACCGGCGCTCCGCGGACGCGTCAGGGCCCCACCGGTGCGAGGTCGCGCGGGTGCGGCGTCAGCGCGCGGCGCGCGAGCGCCTACGCTGGCGTGATGCAGGACGAGTACCGCACCGTGGCCCGCGAGGGCGTGCACGAGACCGAGATCAACCGCTCGCGCTTCCTGTGCGCGCTCGCACCCGCGGCCACCGAGCAGGAGGCCCAGGACTTCGTCGCCCGCGTCCGCAAGGAGCACCCGACCGCGACGCACAACTGCTACGCGTACGTCATCGGGGCCGACGCCTCCGTACAGAAGGCGAGCGACGACGGCGAACCGGGCGGCACGGCGGGCGTCCCCATGCTCCAGATGCTCCTGCGCCGTGACATGCGGTACGTCGTCGCCGTCGTGACCCGCTACTACGGAGGCGTCAAGCTCGGCGCGGGCGGACTCATCCGCGCCTACGGAGGGGCGGTCGGCGAGGCCCTCGACGCGCTCGGCACCCGGACCCGGCGCCGCTTCCGGCTCGCCACCGTCACCGTCGACCACATGCGCGCGGGCAAGGTCCAGAACGACCTGCGGTCGGCGGGCCGCGAGGTGCGGGACGTGCACTACGGAGACGCGGTGACCATCGAGATCGGCCTCCCGGACGCGGAGGTCGAACAGTTCAAGGCGTGGCTGGCGGACGCGACGGCGGGCAACGCCGGGTTCGAACTCGGGGGAGAGGCGTACGGGGACGCCTGAGGCGGTCGGGGCGGCCTTCGGTACGGGCGGAGCGGTGTCCGGCGCGGTCGGGGCGGCGTCCGGTACGGGAGTAGTCGCCCGTGATGTCAGACCCGGCCGATAGTCTCGGGAATCATGAGGCTGCTGCACACTTCCGACTGGCATCTCGGCCGGGCGCTGCACCGGGTGAGCATGCTCGGCGCGCAGGCCGAGTTCATCGGCCATCTCGTCGCCACCGCCCGCGAGCGCGCGGTGGACGCCGTCGTCGTGTCGGGAGACGTGTACGACCGCGCGGTGCCGCCGCTCGCCGCGGTCGAGCTGTTCGACGACGCGCTGCACCGGCTCGCCGACCTCGGCGTGCCCACGGTGATGATCTCCGGGAACCACGACTCGGCGCGGCGGCTCGGCGTCGGCGCCGGACTCATCGGCCGCGCGGGCATCCACCTGCGCACCGACCCGGCGGGCTGCGCCGACCCCGTCGTCCTCGCGGACGCCCACGGCGACGTGGCGTTCTACGGCCTGCCGTATCTCGAACCGGCCCTGGTGAAGGACGAGTTCGCCGTCGAGAAGGCCGGGCACGAGGCCGTGCTCGGCGCCGCCATGGACCGCGTGCGCGCCGACCTCGCCGGACGCCCCGCGGGCACCCGGTCCGTTGTCCTCGCGCACGCCTTCGTGACCGGTGGCGCGGTGAGCGACAGCGAGCGGGACATCACGGTCGGCGGCGTGGCCTCCGTGCCGTCGGGGGTCTTCGACGGCGTCGACTACGTGGCGCTCGGCCATCTGCACGGCAGCCAGGTCATCAGCGAGCGCGTGCGCTACAGCGGCTCCCCGCTGGCGTACTCCTTCTCGGAGGCCGACCACCGCAAGAGCATGTGGCTCGTCGAGCTCGACGCGGCGGGCGCCCTGACCGCCGCCGAGCGCGTCGACTGCCCCGTGCCGCGCCCGCTCGCCCGCATCCGGGGCGAGCTCGGCGAGCTGCTCGCGGACCCCGGGCTCGCCCGGCACGAGGAGGCGTGGATCGAGGCGACCCTCACGGACCCGGTCCGCCCGGACGACCCCATGGCCCGGCTCACCGAGCGGTTCCCGCACGCCCTCAGCCTCGTCTTCGACCCGGCCCGCGCCCCGGAGGACCCGGACGTGTCGTACGCCGAGCGCATGAAGGGCCGCAGCGACCAGGAGATCGCGGAGGACTTCGTGACCCATGTGCGCGGCGCCGCCCCGGACGCGCGCGAACAGGCCGTGCTACGGGACACGTTCGACGCCGTGCGTGCCGCGGACGTGGTGCACGAGGTGGCCCGGTGAGACTGCACCGCCTGCGGATCACCGCCTTCGGCCCCTTCGGCACCACCCAGGACATCGACTTCGACGATCTGTCCGCGGCCGGCCTGTTCCTGCTGCACGGCCCGACGGGCGCCGGAAAGACCTCCGTCCTGGACGCCGTGTGCTACGCGCTGTACGGCTCGGTCCCCGGACCGCGCCAGGGCAGCGGCCAGGGCGCGACCCTGCGCAGCGACCACGCGCGCCCGGACGCCCGCACGGAGGTGTGCCTCGAACTGACCGTGGCGGGTCGGCGCCTGGAGATCACCCGGCAGCCGCCCTGGGAGCGCCCGAAGAAGCGCGGCACGGGCACCACCACGGAGAAGGCCCAGAGCTGGCTCCGGGAGCGCGTCCCCGGGGGCGCGGGTGCGGACTCGGCCGGGGGCGCGGGTGCGGACCCGGCCGAGGGCACGGGTGCGGCGGCCGGATCCTGGAAGGACCTGAGCCGTTCCCACCAGGAGATCGGCGAGGAGATCAGCCAGCTCCTCGGCATGAGCAAGGACCAGTTCTGCCAGGTCGTGCTGTTGCCGCAGGGCGACTTCGCGCGCTTCCTGCGGGCCGACGCCGAGGCCCGGGGCAAGCTGCTCGGGCGGCTCTTCGACACGCGCCGGTTCGCGGCCGTCGAACAGCGGCTCGCCGAGCGGCGCCGTGCCGGGGAGGCCGAGGTGCGGGAGGGCGACGCGGAGCTGCTCGCCGACGCGCACCGCATGCAGCAGGCGGCGGGCACGGGGCCCGGTGACGCGGGCGCGGAGCTGCCGCCGCCCGACGCCGCGCCCGGCGCCCCGGGGCTCGCCGACGCCGTGCTCGCCTGGGCCGCCGTGGCCCGCGCGGGCGCCCGCGAGCGGTTCACCATCGCGCACTGCGCCCTCGCCCACGCCGAGTCCGCCCGCGCCGCGGCGGCGGCCGAGCTCGACGGCGTACGGGAACTGGCCCGGCTGCAGCAGCGGTTCGCCGAGGCCCAGGGGCGCGCCGCACGCCTCGAAGAGCGCGCGAGTGTCCACCGGGGCGTCGTGGCCCGCATGGAGCAGGCCCGCAAGGCCGAGACCGTCGCGCCCGCCCTGTCGCTGCGCGCCGACACCGAAGCCGAGCACGCGCGCGCCACGGCCGCGGAGGCACGCGCGCGTGCCCGCCTCTCGACGGCGTACGCGGGCGAGGGCGCCCTCGGCCTCGCGGGCGCCGCGCGCCGGGTCACCGAGGAGCTCGGCGGTCTCGCGTCGGCACGCCGCGCCGAGCGCCGCCTCGCCGAGCTGGCCGACCGGATCGGCGACATGGACCGCCAGGCGCGGGCCGACGACGACCTCCTTCAGGAAGCCGGGGACTGGATCGCAGGCTGGGACGCCACCCGCGCCCGCCTCCAGGAGACCATCGAGTCCGCCCAGGACGCGGCCACCCGCGCCGAGCACCTGGCGGGCCGGCTGGCCCCCGCCCAGGAGCAGCTGGACGCCGCCCGCACGCGCGACCGGCTCACGGAAGAGTCCGCCGAGGCCAAGGAGCGCGCCCTCGCCGCCCGCGAGCGCGCCACCACCGCGCACGAACACTGGCTCGCCCTCAAGGAGCAGCGCCTCGCGGGCATCGCCGCCGAGCTCGCCGCGAACCTCACCGACGGCGAGCCCTGCGCGGTGTGCGGCGCCACCGAACACCCCGCCCCCGCCCGGAAGTCGGCCGGGCACGTCGACCGCGCCACGGAAGAGGCCGCCCTCGCCGCCCACCAGCGGGCCGACGAGGCCCGCGGCGCCGCAGAGCAGCAGTACGCCGACGTCCGCGCGGCGCTCGCGGCCGCCACCGCGGCCGCGTCCGACACCCCGGTCGCCGAACTCGCGGCGGCCGTGGACGAGGTGCGGCGCGCCCACACCGAAGCGCGGGACCTGGCCTCCGGCCTGCACGCCGCGCGCGAGGCCCTCGCCCAGGCCGAGCGCGAGCACGAGCGCCGGGTCGCCGCGCAGCAGGAGGCCGCGCTGCGCGTCGAGTCCCGCGTCGCGCTGCGGGACGCGCTCGCCCAGGAACAGGCGAGCCTGGAGAAGGAGCTGACCCACGCGCGGGGGACGTCCGCGAGCGTCGCCCAGCGCGCCGCCGAGCTGGAGCGCGATGCCGCGCTGCTCACGGAGGCCGCCGACGCCGCGCGCACCGCCGACGACACGGCGCAGCGCCTCAAGGACGCCGACGCGCGACTCGCCGACGCCGCGTTCCGCGCCGGGTTCGACACGCCGGCCGACGCGGCCGCGGCGCTCGTCGACGACGCCCGCCACCGCGAGCTCCAGCGCCGGATCGACGCCTGGCAGCAGGAGGAGGCGGCCGTCCGGGCGCTGCTCGCCGAGCCGGACACGGCCGCCGCCGCGCAGCGTCCGCCCGCGCCCCTCGCGGACGCGGAGGCCGCCGCCGACGCCGCCGAGCGGCGGGTGCGCGCCGCCGCGTCCGCGCGCGACACCGCCGCCCGGCGCTGCGCCGAGCTCGACCGGCTCTCCGCCCGCTCGGCGGCCGCCGCCCGACGCCTCGCGCCGCTGCGCGAGGCGCACGACCGCGTGGCCCGCCTCGCCGCGCTCACCGCGGGCACGGCGGCCGACAACGAACGGAAGATGCGCCTGGAGTCGTACGTGCTCGCCGCCCGCCTGGAGCAGGTGGCCGCCGCCGCGACCGCGCGCCTGCACCGCATGTCGTCCGGGCGCTACACCCTCGTCCACTCCGACGACCGCACCGGGCGCGGCCGTTCGGGCCTCGGCCTGCACGTCGTGGACGCGTGGACGGGCCGCGAGCGGGACACGGCGACGCTGTCCGGCGGCGAGACGTTCTTCGCGTCCCTCGCGCTCGCCCTGGGCCTCGCGGACGTCGTCACGGACGAGGCGGGCGGCGTACGCCTCGACACCCTCTTCATCGACGAGGGCTTCGGCTCGCTCGACGACCAGACCCTGGACGAGGTCCTCGACGTCCTGGACGCCCTGCGCGAGCGGGACCGCAGCGTGGGCATCGTCAGCCACGTCGCCGACCTGCGCCGCCGGGTGCACGCGCAGGTGGAGGTAGTGAAGGGACGGGAGGGATCGGTGGTGCGGCTGCGGGGCGGGCAGTGATGCCGGCCGGCCACCGGAAGGCCGACGTCACGCGCTGATCCCGGTCGGCCTCACACACCCCGCCCGATGACCTCCAGCAGGCGCCCGTGCAGCGCCCCGTGTGCCACGAGGAAGCCCGGCGCGTCCGACCGCCACGCGCCGCCGTCCAGGTCGGTGACCCGCGCCCCGGCCTCACGCGCGATCAGGGCGCCCGGGAGGAGGTTGGCCTCGTCGCGCCCGCACTCCCAGAACGCGTCGAGGCGGCCCGCCGCCACGTCCGCGACCTGCCACGACACCGGGCCGAGATTGCGTACGGCGGCGACCGCGGGCACCACCGCGCTCAGCGCGCGCCCCGCGCGGGCCACCGCTTCGGGCTGCGCCGCCGCGGAGTGCGGCTGGCTCGACGCGACGATCGCGGCGTCGAGCTCCGCCCCGGGGAGCGGCGCGAGCGGCACACCGTCGCGCCGGGCCCCGAAGCCGCGCGCCGCGGTGTACGTCTCACCGAGCACCGCCGAGTGCAGCACCGCGGCCACGGGCTCCCCGTCCTCCACGAGGGCGACGCTGACGCACCAGTACGGCATGCCGCGCAGATACTGCACGGCACCGTCGATGGCGTCGGCGACCCACGCTTGTCCTGTCGCCGGGAGATCGGTGTCCAGTTCGTCGGCCCACACGGCGTCCGGCACGAGCGCGGCGAGCCGGTCGCGCAGGACGGCGGTGGCCGGGGCGTCGACCGCGTCGAAGGCGGTGCGCAACTCGTCGAGGGTGCGGGCGGGTTCGGGGCGGGGGAGACGGGTGAGGAGCGCGCCGGTCTCCTGGGCGGCGTCCGTCATGGCGGCGACGATACGGGGGAGGCGGGCGTCGAGGTCGGTGCGGGAGCCGAGATCGGTGCGGGACATGGGCGTTCTCCTTCGAGCGGGGCGCGGACTCGCGATGCGGTGTACGACAACGATCTGTGGCCGCGGGCCGACGACGCCCTTCACACCGCCCCGTATGGGCGAAACTGGTCCTCATGACCGGCGACATGAGCGAAGACGTACTCGATGACCGGGACCAGCGGCTGGTCGCGGCCCTGCAGTGCGACGGGCGGCTGACCGCCGAACGCGCCGCGGATGTGCTCGGGCTGAGCACGCGCGTGGTCCACCGCCGCTGGTCCGCACTGCTCGGCGACGGGACGGTCCGGGTCGTGGGCCTGCCCGGGCAGAGCGCGCCGCCCGCCGGGATGACGCTGCGGATCAAGGTGCTGCGCGGCCGGACCGAAGTGATCGCCAAGGCGCTCGCCGACCGCGAGGACGTGCCGTTCGTGGACCTCTCCGCGAGCGGGGACGAGATCAGCGCGATCCTGCTCGCGGACACCGCGGCCCCGCACCGCCTGGTCCACCGCCAACTGCCCGCGACCAACGCGGTGACGTCGGTGGACGCCCAGACGGTGCTGCACGTCTTCAAGGGGGCGCACGAGTGGCGCCACGACGTGCTGACCGCCGCCGAACGGGCCGCCCTCACCCCGGAGTTCGCGGCGCCGCGGTCCGCGTACGCCGCGGCGGGCGGCAGCCCGGACGAGACCGACCGGACCGACAGGCCTCACCAGGGCGACCGGACCCACCGGACCGACCGGGTCGACCACACCGACCAGGCCCTCATCGCCGCCCTCGCCGAGGACGGCCGGCTGCCCGCCGCGGAGGTCGCCCGGAGCACCGGCCACCCGGAGTCGACCGTGCGCCGCCGCCTCGCGGCCCTGCGGGAACGCGGTCTGCTGCGCACCCACGTCCACGTCGACGCGTGCCGCCTGGGGCTCGGGGTCGACGCCAACTTGCTGATGGAGGTGGCGCCGGGGCGCCTGGACCGGGTGGGGCGGATCCTGGCGGCGCACGGCGCGGTCCACGGCGCCCTTGCGACCACCGGCCGCACCAACCTGCACGTGGCGGTGTGGCTGCGGGACCTGCCCGCGCTCTACGCGTTCCTCACGCGGGACGTCGGCTCACTGGACGTGAGGGCGGTGGAGACGGTCCTGGTGGGGCGCGCGGTCAAGCGCCCCGGTACGCGCCGGGCGGGGTAGGCGGTGGGCAAGGGGGCAGGGCTCACTGCCCGAGAGGCCGCCGCGGCAGCGGCGAGGAGTAGACGATGCTCGTCGTCACGGCCCCGAGCGCGCCGATCTTGCCGGACACCTCTTCAAGGTGCCGCATCGAGCGTGCGGCGACCTTGATGACGAAACAGTCGTCACCGGTGACGTGGTGCGCCTCCAGGATCTCGGGGGTCGCGTCGACGAGGTCGTGGAACGGCTTGTAGTTGCCGTTCGGATAGCGAAGCCGCACGAACGCGAGGATGGGCAGGCCGAGCCGCTCCGGGTCGACCACGGCCGCGTACCCCTGGATCACTCCCGCCTCCTCCAGGCGGCGCACGCGCTCGGTGACGGCGCTCGCGGACATCGACACGGCCCGCGCCAGCTCGGCGTAGCTGGCCCGGCCCTGCCGCTGGAGGACATCGAGGATGCGCCAGTCGGTGGCGTCCGTGGAATAACCGGTCATGTCCGAGAGGAAACAGGGAAAACCCCGGCTGATCAAGAGGTCCGCCGTTAATCGCCTCTTCAGGCCCGCGCCCGCCGCCCGTAGATTTTCGGCCATGAACACGACGACCTCGGCCACCGCCACCCTCACCTCGGCCCCCGCCCCGAACCCCGTCCTGCGCGTGCCCCCGGCATCACCCGCAGCGGCCGCCGCGCACTTCGCCGCGAGCCTCGCCTTCCACGCCGACGTGTCGGACGTCGCCGCCGCGCTCGCCGCGGACGGCGAACCGGGCTTCGTCGTCCTCGACTCCCGCTCCACCGAGTCCTGGGACCAGGGCCACATCCCCGGCGCCGTGCACCTGCCCACGGCCCTCATCCCGGCCCAGGCCGAGCGCCTGCTCGACAAGTCGGTCCCGGTCGTCACGTACTGCTGGGGCCCCGGCTGCAACGGTGCGACCCGCGCGGCCCTCGCCCTGGCCCAACTGGGCTTCCAGGTCAAGGAGATGCTCGGCGGCTTCGAGTACTGGGCACGGGAGGGCTTCGCGTACGAGACGTGGGAGGGCCCGGCGCGCCGCGCGGCCGACCCCTTGACGGCGCCGGTCGGCGCGGAGGACTGCGGCTGCTGAGGCGGACGGGACCGCGGCGCCCGGTCGGAATTGGCGTGCGCCGCGTGCGACCGCCGCCCATCATGGGGTGTCATGCCTCGACTTCCCCACCCCACCCCCGCCCAACTCCGCCGCGACCCCCTCCCGTTGAGAAACCGCACGGCCCTGGTAACGGGCGCAAGCCGCCGCGCAGGCATAGGCCACGCGGTGGCCCGCCGCCTCGCCGCCTACGGCGCAAGCGTCTACCTGCACCACCACGTCCCGCACGACGCCGAGATGCCCTGGGGCGCGGACACCCCGCAGGCCGTCGCCGCCTCCGTGCGCGAGGCCCGCGCCGACCCGGAGGCCCTGGTCTGCGACGGCCCCGCCGACCTGGCCGACCCGGCCGCCCCCGCCGAGCTGATCGCCACGGCCACCGAAGCGCTCGGCGGACGGCTCGACATCCTCGTCGCCAACCACGCGCGCAGCGGCAGCGACGGCACCCTCGACGAGATCGACGCCGCCATGCTCGACGCGCACTGGACGGTCGACACGCGCTCGGTGATCCTGCTCGTCCAGGCGTACGCCCGGCTGCGTACGGAACTTCCCGCGCACACACCGGGCGGCCGCGTGCTGATGATGACGTCCGGCCAGGACAACGCGGGCGGTATGCCCGCGGAGATCGCCTACGGCCTCCAGAAGGGCGCCCTCGCCTCCGTGACCCGTTCCCTCGCGACGACGCTCGCGGAGATCGGCGTCACGGTGAACACCGTCAACCCGGGCCCCGTGGACACCGGTTACATGACGGGGGAGGCCTACGAGGAGATCGCCGCCCTCTTCCCCGCCGGGCGCTGGGGCATGCCCGACGACCCGGCCCGGCTCATCGCGTGGCTCGCCACCGACGAGGCGGCCTGGATCACCGGGCAGGTCATCGACTCGGAGGGCGGCATCCGGCACTGACGCCGACCGCCGCCCCACCGGATCACAGCGCCGAGAGCTCGTCCACCAGATCGTCGAGGCCGAGCGAGCCCTGCGAGAGCGCCGCCATGTGCCAGGCCTTCGCGTCGAACGCGTCCCCGTGCCGCCGCCGCGCGTTCTCCCGGCCGAGCAGCCAGGCGCGCTCGCCGAGCTTGTAGCCGATGGCCTGGCCCGGAATCGTCAGATAGCGGGTCATCTCGCTCTCGACGAAGTCCGCCGGACGGCTGCAGTGCGCGCCGTAGAACTCCTGCGCCAGGTCCGGCGTCCACCGCTCGCCCGGGTGGAAGGGGGAGTCCGCGGGGATCTCGAGCTCCAGGTGCATGCCGATGTCCACGATGACCCGCAGGGCGCGCATCATCTGCGCGTCGAGGTAGCCGAGCCGCCGCTCCGGGTCCTTGAGGAAGCCGAGCTCGTCCATGAGCCGCTCCGCGTACAGCGCCCAGCCCTCGGCGTTGGCGCTGACGATGCCGACGGTCGCCTGGTAGCGCGACAGGTTCTCCGCGACGTGCGCCCACTGGGCGAGCTGGAGGTGGTGGCCGGGCACGCCCTCGTGGTACCAGGTGGACACCAGGTCGTACACCGGGAAGCGGGTCAGGCCCATCGTCGGCAGCCAGGTCCTGCCGGGCCGCGAGAAGTCCTCCGAGGGGCCGGTGTAGTACGGGGCCGCGGCGCCGCCGGGCGGGGCGATCCGCGACTCCACCTTGCGTACGCGCTCGGCGAGTTCGAAGTGCGTGCCGTCGAGCTCCTCGATCGCCTCGTCCATCAGGTCCTGCAGCCACTGCCTGACCTCGTCGACGCCCTCGATGTGGGTGCCGTGCTCGTCGAGGTGCGCGAGCGCCGTCCACGGCGTGGCCGCGCCCGGCAGGATCTTCTCGGCCTCGGCCCGCATCTCGCCGAGCAGCCGGTGGTACTCGGCCCAGCCGTACGCGTACGCCTCGTCGAGGTCCAGGTCGGTGCCGTTGAAGAAGCGGGACATGCGGGCGTAGCGCGCACGGCCCACCGTGTCCGGGGCGCCCGCGATCGCGGGCGCGTACACGTCCCGCATCCAGTCGCGCAGCGCCACGACCGAGCCGGTCGCCGACCGGGCGGCCGCGTCGAGCTCGGCCCGCAGCGCGGCAGGACCGTCCGCCGCGAACTCCTCGAACCAGCCGGGCCCGCCCTCCGGACCCGCCCACTGCGTCAGCTGCTCGATGAACGTGGCCGTCGGCCGCGGCGGCCCGAGAAGACCGCGCTCCAGGCCCAGTTCGAGCGACGCGCGATAGCCCTCGTACGCGGCGGGCACCGCGCGCAGGCGCTCGGCGATCACCGCCCAGTCCTCCTCGGTCTCCATCGGCGTCACCGTGAAGATCTCCCGGACCTCGTGCGGCGGCGTCCCGAGGTTGCCGACGGTGCGCAGCGCGTCGTCGGCCTCGTGCACGGCGAGCTCCGCCGTGAGCCGCTCGCGCAGCAGCCGGGCGCAGCGCCGCTCGATCGCGGCGTCGGCGCCGGGCCTGCGCTCGGCCTCGTCGAGCCGCGCGAGGGTGGCGCGCGCGAGGTCGGCCCGCTCCTGGTGGCCCGCGGGGGAGAGGTCGGGCAGCTTGCTGTGGCTCTCCTTGACGCCGAGGTAGGTGCCGGTGACCGGGTCGAGGACGACGAGCTCGTCGACGTACGCGTCGGCGACCTCGCGGGGCAGCGGACCGGGGCCCGCGGCCGTGCTGGTGATCTGCGTGTCTGACATGCGGACATCCTGGTACGGGAGGGGGCCGCGCGTCACTGGCGTATCGCGCCCGGTGGTCCGGCTGCCGTGGACCTTGGGTGGTTTATTTGACTGACCGTTCCAGATGGGGCTAGCGTCTGGGGCATGGCCAGGACCAAGGAATTCGACCCCGACGCCGCGCTCCAGTCGGCGCTCGAACTGTTCTGGAGCCGCGGGTACGAGGCGACGTCCATGGCGGACCTCGTCGCGCACCTGGGCATCGGCCGGGCCAGCATCTACGCCACCTTCGGCAACAAGCACGACCTGTATCTGAAGGCGCTCGACCGCTACATGGAGGCGGGTGAGGGCGGGCTGCTCGACGAGCTGTCCCGGCCGGGGCCCGCGCTGCCGGGCGTGCGGGCCGTGGTGCGCCGCTTCGCCGCGGAGGCCTCGGCGGGCGAGTCCCGCAGGCACGGCTGTTTCGTCACCAACACGGCCGCGGAGCTGGCCCCGCACGACACCGAGGCGGAGCGCAGGGTCGAGCGGAACTGGGAGCAGCTGGAGACGCTGCTGCACTCCGCGCTCGTCCGCGCGCGGGCCGAGGGGGAGCTTCCGCACGACCGTGATCCGCGCGCCCTGGCCCGGACGCTGCTCGTGCTGCTCCAGGGGATGCGGGTCGTCGGCAAGGTCTCCGGCGGCGAGCGCCGCGTCCGGGACGCGGCGGAGCAGGCGCTGGCGCTCCTCGGCTGACGGCCTCGTGCCGCACTCGCGCGTACTCGAATAAAAGAACGATCGGTCAAATCAGTAGGGAGGGTCTCACGTGGCGGACAGGAAGACCGGGATGAAGATCGCCGTGCTCGGCACCGGCACCATCGGCGCGCCCGTGGCGCGCAACCTCGCGCAGGCGCACGCGGTGAGCGTCTGGAACAGGACGCGCGCCGCGGCGGACGCGCTGGCCGCGACCGACGGCATCGAGGTGGCGGACACTCCTGCCGCGGCGGTCGCGGGCGCCGACGTGGTCGTGACGGTCCTCAAGGACGGACCGGCGGTGCGCGAGGTGATGGAGGCGGCGGCCCCGGGCCTCGCCGAGGGTGCGGTGTGGGCGCAGCTGAGCACGGTGGGCGTCTCGGCGGGTGCCCCCGACGGCGTCGGCATCGAGGAGCTGGCCGGCGTCGCCGAGCGGCACGGCCTGGTGCTGTACGACGCGCCGGTGCAGGGCACCAAGCAGCCGGCGGAGCTCGGTCGCCTCGTGGTCCTGGCCGCGGGTCCGCAGGAGCACCGGGAGCGCGTGGAGCCGGTGTTCGACGTCGTCGGCAGCCGGACCGTGTGGGTGGCGGAGGCGCCCGGCGCCGCGAGCCGCCTCAAGCTCGCCCTGAACAGCTTCGTGTTCGCCCTCACCCATGGTGCCGCCGAGAGCCTCGCCCTGGCCGAGGGCCTGGGCGTCGATCCGGCGCTCGTGGCCGACGTGGTCGCGGGCGGCCCGCTGGACAGCCCCTTCTTCCAGGCCAAGGCCGCCGCGATGCTCTCCGGCGACTACGCGGCCAGCTTCTCCGTGGACAACGCGGCGAAGGACGCGCGCCTCGTCGTCGATGCCGCCGGGGCCGCGGGCGTGGCCGTCGACGTCACGGCGGCCGGGCTGCGGCGGTTCCGGCGCGCCGCCGACGCGGGGCACGGCGACAAGGACATGGCCGCCTCGTACCTCGCCGCAAAGGCGTGATCGCGGCGACGGGTGGGGGAGGAGGTGTGCCGGGGCCTGCCGGGCCCCGGCACGGGACGTCCTAGTGGCGCCTTTCGTACGGCAGTTGCGGGCCCACCGGTGTGGTGTCCAGGCGCGCCGTGATGACCAGCGTGCCCTCCTCGATCTGGAAGTCGAGGGGCAGGCCGAGGCGGCGCATCGCGGCGACCATGCCCGTGTTGGACGACTGCGTGACCGCGTACACGCTGTCGCAGCCCGCTTCGGTCGCCATCGCCACCAGGCGGTCGAGCAGTTCGCCGCCGATGCCGCGGCGCTGCCAGTCGTCCTCGACGAGCAGCGCTATCTCCGTCTCGTCGCCGTCCCACAGGAGGTGGCCGAGGCCGACGACCCGCCCGGAGGCCGTCCGGGCGGCGAGGGTGCGGCCGAAGCGGGGGCTAAGGAGGTGGTTGAGATAGCGGTCGGCGTCGTGCACGGGGCCGTGGTACCGCATGCTCAGGGTGCGCGGGGAGCAGCGCTCGTGCATGGCCTTCGCGCCCTCGATGTCGGAGGCGTCGGCGCGGCTCACCGTGATGTCGGAACCCTCGGCGAGCGTCAGCACGTCCTTGCCGCGGGGGACCCGCGGGCCGAGCCGGGCGTCCAGCTCCACGAGGGCCCGCGCGCGGGCGAACTCCGTGGGGGTGAACGGGAGGTACGGGCGCTCGACCGTGATCACTCCGCCTTCGGGGGCCCGCAGTCGCAGCACGGTCCCTTCCATGGCGCCCTCGACGGGCGCCGCTTCCTTCGGGTGGTGGCCCTCGCGTGCCGGAGCGGACGGCAGCGACCTGATCGTGCAGCGGCCGAGCAGCTGGCGCAGCGCGAGCGGGAGCTCGGCCGCGTCGAGGGCCGTGCGGGTGGCCAGGCCCAGGATGCGGGTGGGCGCGTCCACCAGGTCGTGGGCGTCCGCGCGCTCGATCCAGGTGCTCGAGCCGCCCGCGCGGGCCACCGCGCGGGTGAGGTCCGCGGCGGCCAGCGCGGTGGGCGCGCGCAGCAGGAACTCGTCGACCGTGCCGTCCCCCAGCGGGTGTGCCTGGAGGCTGAGGATGTCGACGCGCTCGTGCGCGAGCGCCGTGCACAGCGTGGCGAGCGAGCCGGGCTCGTCGCGCACGGTGGTCCGCATGCGCCACAGCGTCGTCGACTCACCGGGAGCCGCCGTGCCGTCGGCCGCGCTGTCCGGGCCTTCCGGTGCGCCGCCTGCCGCGCCGTCCGCCGCTTCGTGCGCGGCCCCGGCCCGGTTCTCCGCCGCCTTGGCCCGGTCCTCCGTCGCGGCGGACCGGGCGTCGGTATCGGCGGGGCCCGTGCCCGGCGGCGCATGGGTGTGGCGGTGTGCCCACCATGTGTGGAACCCGGCCGTGGCGAGGAGCACCACGGCCGAGACCAGGAGCAGCTCGGGCCCGTCCGGGCCGTGCCCCACCAGGTTCGCCACGGCGTCCGCGACGGCCACCGCCGTGAACAGCGCGGCCAGCTCGACGACGTCACGGCGCCAGTGGTGCACCGGCCTCCCGTGCTTCTTGCGTGTCACATCGGACATCTCAGCACTCATACGGCCACTGTGGCCGAGTGGTGTTGCGTGATCACGAACGGTTTGTGACTGATGAGTTAAGAGCGGTTCTGTCGTTTTCATTCCCTTTTGTTCACCGTGGTTTCCGTCGTTGTCCCCCGTCGGCCGAGACCGGCCCGCGCGTCCACCTCAGCTCACTGGCTCAGCTCACTGGCCCACACGCCCCGGCTGCAGCACCTTGGTGAAGAGGACGCCTCCGCCCTGCTGCCGCAGCCGCACCGTCAACTCGCCGCTGTCGCCGTCGATGTCCACCTCTCCGTAGTACGGCGGTGTCTCCGCCGGCGACGTGTTGGGCCGGTCCGGCGCTTTGACGAACGTCTGGTCAGGGCCGAAGGTTCCATCGAGTTTCACGGCCGGGAAACCGCCCGCCGCGAGCGGTCCGGACACGAACTCCCAGAACGGCGCGAAGTCCTTGAACGCGGCCCGCGCGGGGTCGTAGTGCTGCGCCGACGTGTAGTGCACGTCGGCGGTCAGCCACAGCGTGCCCGTGATCTTCTGGTGCTTGATGTGCCGCAGGAGCTCGGCGATCTGCAGCTCGCGGCCGAGCGGCGCGCCCGGGTCGCCCTGCGCGACGGCCTCGAAGTTCGTCCTGCCGTCGGGCACGACCAGGCCGAGCGGCATGTCGGACGCGATCACCTTCCACACGGCGCGCGAGCGCGACAGCTCCCGCTTCAGCCAGGCGAGCTGCTCGGCGCCGAGGATGCCGGTCGCGTCCTCGGGCTGCCGGTTCGGCGAGTTGGCGTTCCGGTACGTCCGCATGTCGAGCACGAACACGTCGAGCAGCGGGCCGTGCCGCAGGACGCGGTAGACCCGGCCGTCCCGGTCGCCCGGGCGCCGCGTGGAGATCGGGTAGTACTCGCTGAACGCCCGCAGGGAGCGCGCCGCGAGGACGTCGACGTTCTTCTCCGTGTAGCGGGCGTCGTCGAGGATCTGCCCGGGGTACCAGTTGTTGCGCACCTCGTGGTCGTCCCACTGCACGATGGACGGCACCTGCGCGTTGAAGCGGCGTACGTGCTCGTCGAGCAGGTTGTAGCGGAAGTTGCCGCGGAACTCCGCGAGCGTCTCGGCGACCTTCGACTTCTCCGGAGTGGTGATGTTCTTCCACACCCGGCCGTCGGGCAGCGTGACGCTCGCCTGGATGGGGCCGTCGGCGTAGATGTTGTCGCCGCTGCACAGGAAGAAGTCCGGGTTGCGCCGGCGCATCTCCTCGTACACGCGCCAGCCGCCGAGGTCGGGGTTGATGCCCCAGCCCTGGCCCGCGATGTCGCCCGACCACAGGAAGCGCACGTCGTCCCGGCGTCTCAGCGAGACCGTGCGGAACGTGCCGGTGACCGGCTCGCCCGTGCGCCGCGGGTCGTCCGGGTCGGCGAGCCGCACGCGGTAGTGGATCTGCTCCCCGGAGGGCAGCCCCCGGAGGCGGGTGGTGCCCGTGAAGTCGGTGCCCGGGCCGAGCAGCGGCCCTTGCCAGCGCTTCGCGTTGCGGAACGACTCGGTGGCGGACGTTTCGACGATCATGCGGGCGGGCCGGTCCGACCGTACCCACACCAGGCCCGAGTGCGCGCCCACGTCACCGGCCTGCACCCCCCAACGGGCGCGCGGACGCCCCGAGAGGCCGAGCGCCGGGGCACCGCCGCCCAGGGCGGGCACGGCGAGCGCCGCGGGCACGGCGAGCGAACCGCGCAGCAGGCTGCGGCGGCGCGGGGACGGGCTCGACGGACGGTGTGACATCAGGGCGCCTCCAGGGCGTGCGGTGTTCCGTGTACCGGGCCACGTCTACTTCCGTGTCACGGCTCCCATGCGAACCCCAAGTGAACAACTGGCCATACCCGCAGGGGAACCGCCGCGCGGACACGGGAAGCCCTAGTCCCACGGTCGTACGCCGCGGGGCCGTGCGCACGAGGACGGACGCCCGATGTGGTCAAGATCGACACAGCTTAGGGTGACGGGACCCGGCGCGACAGAGCGTGCCGACCGTCAAGGAGAACCCCCGTGCCCCTCAACGGCCAGAGCCACATCCGCATCGCCCGCCCCTGCCGCGACCTCGCCGCCGCGGAGCGCTTCTGGGTGGACGGCCTCGGCCTGAGCGTGATCTGGCGCACGGACGGCAGCGGCGGCCACGGCGACCACGAGCTGCTCATGGTCGGCTGGCCCGACGGCTCCTGGCACCTCGAACTCGTCCACGAGACCGCCGCCCCCGTGGAGCCGCGGCCCACCGAGGAGGACCTGCTCGTGGTCTACCTGGACGAGGAGGTGCCGGAGGAGGCCGTCGCCCGCCTCGTGGAGCACGGCGGCACGCGCGTGCAGTCGCCCAACCCGTACTGGAACGAGTGGGGCGTCACCGTGGCGGACCCGGACGGCTACCGCCTGGTGCTGACCAAGCGCGCCTGGTCCAACTCCTGAACCACGCGTCTCCGAAGCACGGCGTCAGCGGACCGTGTCCCTGAACCACGCGTCTCCGTAGTACCACGTCAGCGGTGCGTGCTCCTGAATCACGCCTCTCCGTAGCGTCGCGTCAGCGGCTGGTGTCCAGGATGACGCGCGCCACGAGCGCCGGGTCGTCGTTCATCGGGACGTGCCCGCAGCCGGGCAGCCGCACGAGCCGGGCGCCGGGAATGGCCTGCTTGGCGCGGACGCCCTGGCGGCGCACGAGCAGCCGGTCGCGGGTGCCCCACGCGACGGTCACCGGCAACCCCGGCACGTCGTCGCGGAAGGCCACGTCCTGCCCGGCGGCCAGCGTCTCGTGGAACCCCGACGCATAGCGCAGCGCGAGGGTCTCGGCCACGGCGGCTTCGGGGGAACGGCGCCAGGGGCGGGCGTAGATGGTGCCCGTCAGGGCGGTGCGGCCCGCGGCGGTCCGCGAGAGGCGCTCGATCATCGGCACCGACAGGGTGACCGCGCCGCGGCGCATCGCGAGGAGCATGGCGAACGCGTACCGCCGCTCCGCCTCGGACCAGAACCCCGCGGGCGACAGGGCGGTGACGGACCGCACCAGCTTCTCGCGGCCGAGCTCGAGGGCGAGCAGGCCGCCGAGGGAGTTGCCCGCCACGTGCGGGCGCTCGACGCCGAGTGCCCCGCACAGGGCGTGCAGCGTGGGCACCACGGAGGTCAGGTCGTACGCGAGGCCGTCCGGCAGCGCGGGCGAGGCGCCGAAGCCGGGCAGGTCCACCGCGATCACGTCGCGCTCGGCGGCGAGGATGCCGACGACCGGGTCCCACGCCTGCCGGTGGTGCCCGATGCCGTGCAGCAGGAGCAAGGGGGCACCGGAGCCCGAGCGTTCGTAGGCGACGGTCACCGTGCGCGGGCCGCGGGGCGAATCGACGCTGAACGAGACCTCTGCGGCCTGTGCCACCTCTGCGGCCATGACTGCTCCTGACTTAGACACCTTGTCAGCAACAATTACCGCTCGGTAGACCCGAGTTCAAGAGGGCCGGGGACACCGGTTGGCGGCGGCCGTCCAGGACGCCCCGCGGCGCCTCCGGGCGCGGTGACTGTGATCCTGGTCCGGCGGACCCCTCGCGGCTGGACAGCGGGAGGCACGTCGGTTGGGATGGAGAGGTGGCTATCGACACCGACACCGAGACCGACGTCTTCGAAGAGCACCGGCCCGTCCTCCTCGGCGTCGCCTACCGCATGCTCGGCCGGGTGGCCGACGCGGAGGACGTCGTCCAGGACGCCTGGCTGCGCTGGTCCGCGACCGAGCGCCAGGAAGTGCGCGAACCGCGCGCCTACTTGGTGCGGATCACCACCCGGCTCGCCATCGACCGGCTCCGCCACGTCCAGTCGCGCCGCGAGGCGTACGTCGGCCCCTGGCTGCCCGAGCCCTTCGTGACCGACTTCGGGCCGACCGTCCCCGACACCGCCGAGCAGGCCGTCCTCGCCGACTCCGTGTCGCTCGCCGTCCTCGTCGTCCTGGAGTCCCTCTCGCCCCTGGAGCGCGCCGTCTTCGTGCTGCGCGAGGCCTTCGGGTACCCCTACGCCGAGATCGCCCAGACCCTGGACCGCAGCGAGGCCGCGGTGCGCCAGCTCGCCGGGCGGGCCCGCAAGCACGTCGACGAGGGCAGGCCGCGGTACGACGTCGACCCGGCCGAGCGGCGGGACCTGACGGAGCGCTTCCTCGCCGCGGCGTCGGACGGCGACCTGGAGGGCCTGATGTCGCTGCTCGCCCCGGACGTCAGCCTCGTCGGCGACAGCGGCGGCAAGAGCAGGGCGCCGCTGCGCGTCGTGGAGTCGGCCGACAAGGTGGGCCGCTTCCTGCTCGGCGCCGCGCGGAAGGGCGTGCCGGGCGCCTCCACGTACGAGATCCGCTTCATGGAGCTCAACGGCGCGGACTCCGTGCTCTTCGTCGTCGACGGGAAGCTGGACTCCGTCTTTCAGCTGGAGGTCGCCGAGGGGCGGATCCAGCGCGTGTACATCGTACGGAATCCGGACAAGCTCGTGGGCCTCGTGGACTAGGGCCGCGACCGGTGTGACAGGCCCCCGCCTGGGCTGTAGGCGGGGGCCTCGGCTTGCGTGGGCGCGGCCGGGACGTACCGGATTGCGTCACCCGGGCACGCAGGGTGTCGACCGGGCGAGAACACCGCGTGAATGCTCTGTGGCATCACTTCTGTGCGGGCTGTAACGGTCGCAGGATTGGTCTTGACCAAGGGTGGGTGCGGCTCTATCGTCGCTGAGATAGTGCAGGAACCTTTAATAAACAAGGCGCTGAAAAGCCGCCTGCGCACGGCGATTGCGGAGGACAGGGTGGGGACCACGCAGCTGGAATCGGTGCCTGAGCCGAAGTACTGGCACCTCAAGACCGTGCTCAGCGAAGCACTGGACTCCGAGTTCTCCGTGGGCGAGATCCTGCCCAACGAACGAGAGCTCGCGGCCCGCTTCGGCGTCGCCCGCGCGACGCTCCGACAGGCCCTGGAGCAGCTGGAACTGGAAGGCCGGCTGCAGCGCCGCCGCGGCGTCGGCACGACCGTCGCCCCGCCGCGCATGGGCGTGGACGTCTGCTCCGCCCAGGGCACCTGGCCCGGCGCCGAGGGCGACGCCTGGCAGCCCGCGGACAGCGAGCTCGCCCCGCCGCCCGCCGACGTCGCCCGCGCCCTGGACACCGCTCCGGACGAGCCGGTGCACACGGTGCGCCGCACCCGCGTCTCGCACGGCCAGCCCGTCGCCGCCGAGCTCCTGTACGTACCGGCGTCCTCGGTCCCCGACCTCACCGCGATCGACGCCCCCGCGGGGCCCGCACGCGCGCGTGCCGTGCTGCGGGAGCTCGGGCGCCTCGCCCTCGAAGGCCAGGACCGCGCCGTCGAGCTCGGCTCGGCCCGCGCGGACGACGCCAGGGCCCTCGACCGACTGCCGGGTGCCCCGGTCCTGGTGGTCACCACCCGCTTCCTCGCGGCAGGCCGCACGGCGGCGCTCGCCGTGGCCACGTACCGCGCGGACACCTGCCGCCTCACCTTCGGCGACGAGGGCGCGGTGGAAATCCACCACGGCCCCGAGCGCCAGGCCTCGTAGGCGGAGCTGAAGTCAGCCCGTCCGGCTTTGAGGACGAGCGCGCAGCGCGAATACGGGGCAAGGCATCCCACGGTGCCCAACCCTGGTTCAACGCCGCGCGGTAACCGTTCCCTCCACGGCGAACAGCTCCGCGTCCACATGGTCGAGCGCAAGCCGCAACGCCCCGGTCGCGACGGCCGCCTCGCCGAGCATCGACAGCGTGACCCGGGGCGGCCGCAGGCAGTAGCGGGCCAGCTCGCGGTGGAGCGGCTCCAGGACGCCGTCGAGGCCCGCCGCCCAGCCGCCCACCACGACCAGCTCCGGGTCGAGGGCGAGCACCAGCGCCGCCACGTCGTGCACCAGGCGCCGGATGAAACGGTCGACCGCCGCCCGCGCCCGCTCGTCGCCCTCGCGGGCGAGCGCGAAGACGTCCGCGACCGCCTGCTCGTCCAGCGGGTGCAGCGGCTCGTCCGTGGTCGAGAGCAGCGTCTCCGGAGTGACCTCGCGGCCAAGGAGATGCAGCGCGCCGATCTCGCCCGCCGCGCCGCCGTACCCGCGGTGCAGCCGCCCTCCGATCAGCGAGCCCGCGCCGGGGCTCAGCCCGGCGAGCACGAACACGACGTCGTCCGACGCCGTCGCCGCGCCCTTCCAGTGCTCGGCGACCGCCGCCGCGTTCGCGTCGTTCTCCACCAGGACCGGGCACTTGAAGGAGCGGCGGAGCCGCTCGCCCAGGGGCAGCCCCGTCCAGCCGGGCAGCGCGGTGCTCAGCCGCACCGAACCGTCGGCCTCCACGATGCCCGGACTGCCCACGCCCACCGCGCGCAGCGAGTCACGTGCGACCCCGGCCCGGCGCAGCAGATCGGCGATCGCGCCGCGCAGCCGCTCCAGGCGCTCGTCCGCGGACGCCGTCTCCGACACGTCCTTCGCCGCCGTACCGAGGATCTTGCCGTCCAGGTCGGACAGGACGGCCGCCACGCGGTGCGGCCCGATCTCCAGGCCGAGCAGATGCCCGGCCTCCGCCCGGAAGCGGAACTTCCGCGCGGGTCGCCCCTGGCGCCGCGCCGTGCCGTCGTCCGCGTCCGTCTCCACGACGAGCCCGGCCTCGATCAGGCCCTCGACCACGCCCTCCACGGTGGGCCGGGACAGGCCCGTCGCACGGGTGATCTCCGTCAGTGTCGCGAAATCCGCCGCGCGCAGCGCGTGCAGCACCACCGCGGAGTTGATCCGCCGTAGCAGAGAAGGATCTCCGCCGGTCAGCCGCCCCAACGTCCGTCCTTCCGTCCCATGCGCATGATGGGCGGATGGTACTCGGAAGCCGCTGATCGAGGCGAGTGCCGATCAGGCCGACCGGCCCCGGACGCACACATTCCGCAGCTCGTTCCGTACCTTGTTCCGCACCTCGTGCCGCGCTTCATCCCGGCGCCACGAACCCGGACTCGTACGCGGCGATGACGGCCTGCGTCCGGTCCCGTGCGCCGAGCTTCGCCAGGACCGCGCTCACATGCGACTTGACGGTCTCGGTGCCGACGATGAGACGGTCGGCGATCTCCGCGTTCGACAGGCCGCGCGCCATCAGGCGCAGGACCTCCTCCTCGCGCCCCGTCAGCGCGGCCCGGTCGAACGCCGCCCTGGCGGCCTTGGCGTCCCCGGTGTCCCGCTCCCCGTGCGCGCCCGCGAGGCGCCGCACCGCGGCCGGGAACAGCAGCGACTCGCCCTCGGCCACGAGCCGCACCGCGTGCACGATCTCCGCGGGCCTGGCCCGCTTCAGCAGGAACCCGTCGGCTCCCGCGCGCAGCGCCTCGTACACGTACTCGTCGTTCTCGAAGGTCGTGATCACCACGATCTTGGGCGGCTCGGGCACCGTGCGCAGCACCGCGCGGGTGGCCTCGATGCCGTCGAGGAGCGGCATCCGTACGTCCATGGCGACCACGTCCGGCCGCAGTTGCCGCACCAGGGGGATCACCGCGGCGCCGTCGGCCGCCTCGCCGACGACCTCGATGTCGGGCTGCGCCTCCAGGACGGCGCGCAGACCGGCGCGGACGAGGGGCTCGTCGTCGACGAGCAGGACGGTCAGGGGCATCCGGCCAGCCTAGATCACGGCCCTTCGCACGGGCGTCCCGACCGGTCAGTGCGGGGGCGGCTCGGCGATGGTCGGCGCGGGGGCGGCTCGCCGACCGTCAGCGCAGGGGCAGCTCGGCGCGCACGCGCCACTCGCCGTCGTGCGGTCCCGTGTCGGCGCGGCCGCCCAGAAGCACGGCCCGCTCCCGGATGCCGCGCAGGCCGCTGCCGCCGCGCCCGGTCGCCGGCGCCCCCTGCGGCAGCGCGTTGCGCACGTCGAGGGTGAGCTGCCGGCCGGAGGCGGCGACGCGCACGCGGACGGGTACGGGGCCCGCGTGCCGCAGCACGTTCGTCAGCGCCTCCTGGAGCATGCGGTAGCCCTCCCGGGACACCGGCCCCGGCAGGGCGTCCAGCGGGCCCGTCACCTCGGCGTCGACCGTGGCCCCCGACGTGCGCGCGGAGTCCAGGAGCCGGTCGGCGTCGGCGAGCGTGGGCCGCGCGTGGGCGGGCCCGCCGTCCTCCCGCAGCACGCGGAGCACCCGCTCCAGGTCCTCCAGTGCGTCGCGGCCCGTCTCCTCGATGGCCTCCAGGGCGCGGTCGGTGAACTCCCGGTCCGCGGCGGCCCGCGCGGCGCCCGCCTGCACGACGGCGACCGTCAGGGCGTGCCCGATGGAGTCGTGCAGTTCGCGGGCGATGCGGTTGCGCTCAAGGAGCTGCTCGGTGCGCTCCTCCAGGGCGGCGAGGCGCTGGGCGGGCGAGGGGCCGAGGAGACGGCGGGCGGCCGCGGCCATGAGGTGGCCCACCACCACGACGAGACCGAGGAGCACCAGGAGCGGTACGGGCACCAGGAGCGCGTCCGCCCACCAGGGGCCGTCCGCGAGGTCCGGGAGGAACAGAGCCGGATCCGTGGTCGTCTCCTGCGCCGTCGCACCGATCAGCGCCAGCGACTGGCCGATGAGATGCGTCGAAGCGAAGCCCATGGCGGCCCCCGCCTCCACGCGCAGCACAAGCCACAGCGCCGTGCGGCCCCGGTCGTTCCAGGACGCCGACGGCATGACCGACACACCGGGGTCGGCGTGCTCCTCGCCGTCCGTACCGGCCGCCACGCGCGCGTGGGCACCGGGAAACAGCATCAGCCGCGCCTGCAGTCCCTCGGCCCGGCGCATCGCGGGCACGAGCCCGGCCACGACCACCAGGGGCACCGGGAGGACGAAGAACCCCACCACCCAGTGGAGAACGCCCGCGCCCTCCACTCCGAAGACCAGCGCGCACGCCAACCCGGCGACGGCGCCGATGAGCACGTGCAGCCAGCGGGTGTACGTGACCGCACGGGTGAGCGGTCGCAGGAAGCGGGGCATGCCGTCATCGTGCCAGCACCCGCGCCGGGCACGGCTCCCCCTCATGGGGGAGACGGTTTCCACGGACGGGGGAGGCCCCGCTCCCGCCCGCGCCGCGAGGCTTGCCCCATGACCAGCATCGATGTACAGGAGCTCACCAAGGAGTACGGCACGAGGCGCGCGGTCGACGACCTGACGTTCAGCGTCCGCCCCGGCAGCGTCACCGGATTCCTCGGCCCCAACGGGGCGGGAAAGTCCACCACGTTGCGGCTCGTGCTCGGCCTCGACCGGCCCACCTCCGGCACCGCCACCGTCGGCGGCCGCCCCTACGCGTCGTACGACGAACCGCTCCGCCAGGTCGGCGCCCTGCTCGACGCGCAGGCGGCCCACGGCTCCCGCACCGCACGCAACCACCTGCTCGCGCTGGCCGTCGGCAACCGCATCGCGCCGCGCCGCGTCGACGAGGTCCTGGAGGAGGCGGGGCTCGCCGCGGTCGCGGGCAAGCGGATCAAGACGTTCTCCCTCGGCATGCGCCAGCGCCTCGGCATCGCGGCCGCGCTGCTCGGCGACCCGGCCGTGGTGCTCCTGGACGAGCCGTCCAACGGCCTCGACCCCGAGGGCATCATCTGGATCCGCGAGCTGATGCGGGGTCTCGCCCGCGAGGGCCGCACCGTGCTCGTCTCCAGCCACCTCATGAACGAGACCGCGACGTTCGCCGACCACCTGGTGGTCCTCGGCCGGGGCAGGCTCCTCGCGGACACCTCGATGCGGGACTTCATCGCGGACCACAGCAGCCCCCGGGTACGGGCCCGCACCACCGACCCGGCACGCCTGCGGGCCGCCGTTGCCCGCGCGGGGCACGAGCTGACCGGAGGCGACGGCGGCCGGTGGACCGTCGACGGCGCCCGCGCCGAGGAGATCGGCGCCCTCGCCGCCCGCGAAGGCATCCCGATCCTCGAACTGGCCGACGAGGAGGCCTCCTTGGAACAGGCCTACCTGGCGCTCACCTCGGGTGACGCCGAGTTCGCCGCCACCGCGCCCCAGCCCCTTCAGCACTCCCAGGAGGCCTGACCATGTCGACAAGCGCCGTGCTCCACTCCGAGTGGATCAAGATCAGGACGCTGCGGGCGAGCGTCGTTTCGCTGCTCGCCGTGTTCGTGGCGACCCTCGCCCTCACGGTGCTCGTGTTCGCCACGGTCGGCAGGGCCGAGGCCGACAACGCCGACGCCGAACCCGTCTTCGGCGCCTTCTACGCCCTCAACTTCGGCCAGATAGCCGCCATCAGCTTCGGCACGACGGCCGTCAGCTCCGAGTACGTCAACGGGGCCCTGCGGATCTCCCTGGCCGCCGTCCCGCGGCGCGGGCTCTTCTACGGTGCGAAGACCGCCGTGCTCGGGGCCGCGGCCCTCGTCGTGGGCCTTGTCACCTGCTTCGGCGCGTTCCTTGCGGGCCAGGCCTTCCTGGGGGAGTACGCGATCGGGCTCGGCCACCCGGGGGCGGTGCGCGCGTGCGTCGGCGGGGGCGTCTACCTGGCGCTGATGGCGCTGTTCGCCGCGGGCCTGACCGCGGTGCTGCGCAGCGGCGTCGCCGTGCTCAGCGTGCTCATCCCGTTCATCCTGATCGTCTCCTTCGTCGTCGGGGACGTCGCGGGCGGCGCGGCGCAGTTCCTGCCCGACAGGGCCGGCCAGCAGGTGCTGCACGAAGACCCGACCGGGACGCTCGGGCCCTGGACGGGGCTCGCGGTGACGGCGGCGTGGACGGCGGCGTCGCTGCTCGCGGGCTGGTGGGCGGTGCGGCGCCGGGACGCGTGACGACGGGCTGCTCCCGGAAGTGGTGACTGATTGTCAGTGGTGGCCGCTTTACTGGATCGCATGAGCAGCGCGGAGGACATCGCGACGATCGACCTGCTGCGCGCCCGGGGATTCCCCGCGGCGCACGGCAGGTCCGACGCAGGCCGTGCCGGACCCGGATTCCACATCGCGGAGTTACGGACGTACGAGACGGCCGAGGACGACGACGGCACGGCACGCGACGACACGGAGCTCCAGTACGAGGCCGAGCGCGACGCCCTCACGGTGCTCCTGGCAGGACGCTGGGGCGAGCCGCAGGTCTTCAGCCTCGCCGGTGTCCTCGCGCGCGCCGTGGCCGGCTTCGAGGACATCCCCGAGCCGTGGGCGTCGGTCAGCGAGACCGTCCCCGACGTCCACCTGTGGCGGGCCGAAGAGCACTGGATAGCCCTCGGCGTCGCCCGCTGGCCGGAGCGGGGCGCGCTGCAGCTCCTCGCGGTGGTGACGGAGGTCGACCCGCCCTAGGGCCTGTCCCGGTCGTCCGCCGTCGGAAGCTTCAACTCCCCGTACGGGGACGGCAGGAAGAAGCGCGCCACATCCGCCTCGGACACGTCGGAGAGGCGCGCCGGCGACCACTGCGGCCTGCGGTCCTTGTCGACGACCTGGGCGCGGACGCCCTCGGGAAAGTCCGGCGTGGTGAGCGCGGCGCACGACACGCGGTACTCCTGGCGGAGGACCTCTTCGAGGGAGCCGAGCGCACGGGCCCGGCGCAGCGCGGCGAGCGTGACCTTCAGCGACGTGGGGGAGCGCGAGAGGAGGGTCTCCGCCGTCTCCTTCGCCGCGCGCTCGCCGCACGACTGCAGCCGGTCGACGATCTCCTCCACGGAGTCGGCCGCGTAGCAGAAGTCGATCCACGCGCGGGCGTCGGCGAGCTCGCCCTCGGGCGCGGGCCGCGCGAAGTCGGCCAGCACGTCCGGCACGGCCGCGTCAGCGAGTGCCGCGGTGAAGCCCGCGAGGCGCGACGACGGCACGAAGTGATCGGCGAGCCCGCACAGCAGCGCGTCGCCCGCGCCCGCGGACCCGCCGGTCAGGGCCAGATGCGTGCCCAGCTCGCCGGGCGCGCGCGACAGCAGATACGTGCCGCCGACGTCCGGTACGAAGCCGATGATCGTCTCCGGCATGGCCACCTGGGACCGCTCGGTGACGATCCGTACGTCGCCGTGGGCGGAGATCCCGACGCCGCCCCCCATGACGAACCCGTCCATCACGGCGACGTACGGCTTCGCGTAGCGCGCGATGCGGGCGTTGAGCAGGTACTCGTCGTGCCAGAACGCGGCCGACGCCGCGCCGCCGCCCGCGAGGACGTCGTCCCGCACGGCCCGGATGTCGCCGCCCGCGCACAGGCCGCGCTCACCGGCGCCGGTCACGACGACCGTCGCCACGGAGTCGTCCCGCTCCCACGCGGTGAGCGCCTCGTCGACGATGCGGACCATGGTGTGGTCGAGGGCGTTCAGGGCGCGCGGCCGGTTCAGGACGATGTGCCCCGCGCGGCCTTCGACGCGCGTCAGGACCGGTGGGGTGGCGTGACTCACTGAGCGGTTCCGTCCTTGTGGTGTGTGCCGTCCTGCGCGGGTGCGACGGCGTCCTGGAACGCCGCCAGGATCCGCTCCGCCGCCGTCGTCGCCGTCACCGTCCCCTCCCGCACCCCCCGCTCCAGGCCGGGCGCGAGCCGCCGCACCTCCGGGTGGGCGTGCAGCCGTCCCAGGAGCTCGTCGCGCACCATCGTCCACGTCCAGTCGACCTGCTGGTCGCGGCGCTTGGCGGCGAGGCGGCCGGTGGAGTCGAGCAGCGTCCGGTGCTGTTCGAGGCGGTCCCAGAGGGTGTCGAGGCCGGAGCCCTCGCGGGCGCTGCAACTCAGCACCGGCGGGGTCCACGCGGCATCCTTACCGTGCATCAGACGCAGAGCGCCCGCCAGTTCGCGTGCCGCCGAGCGGGCGTCCCGCTCGTGCGGGCCGTCCGCCTTGTTGACCGCGATCACGTCGGCCAGTTCAAGGACGCCCTTCTTGATGCCCTGGAGCTGGTCGCCGGTGCGGGCGAGAGTGAGCAGCAGGAACGTGTCGACCATGTTCGCCACGGCCGTCTCCGACTGGCCGACGCCGACGGTCTCCACGAGCACCACGTCATAGCCCGCCGCCTCCATCACCACGATGGACTCGCGGGTGGCCTTGGCGACCCCGCCGAGCGTCCCGGCCGTGGGGGAGGGGCGGATGAACGCCATCGGGTCCACCGACAGGCGCTCCATGCGGGTCTTGTCGCCCAGGATGGAGCCGCCCGTCCGCGACGACGACGGGTCGACGGCGAGCACCGCGACCCGGTGGCCGAGCGACGTCAGCATCGTGCCGAGCGCGTCGATGAACGTCGACTTGCCGACGCCCGGCACCCCGCTGATGCCGATGCGCCGGGCCTGCCCCGAGTGCGGAAGCAGCCGCGTGAGCAACTCCTGCGCGAGGGCCCGGTGTTCGGGCTTGGTGGACTCCACGAGCGTGATCGCGCGCGCGATGTGCGCGCGCTTCCCGTCGAGCACGCCCTTCACGTAAGCGTCGAGATCGATCCTCGGTGCCATCGGCTCAGCGGCTCACAGCTCGTGGCCGAGGTCGGCGGCGAGCCGCCGCACCAGGTCGTACGCCGCGTCCGGGATCACCGTGCCCGGCGGGAACACCGCCGTGGCGCCCATCTCCAGGAGCGTCGGCACGTCCTGCGGCGGGATCACGCCGCCCACGACGATCATGATGTCCTCGCGGCCCTCCGCGGCCAGCTCCTCGCGCAGCGCAGGGACCAGCGTCAGATGCCCGGCCGCGAGCGACGACACGCCCACGATGTGCACGTCCGCCTCGACGGCCTGCCGCGCGACCTCCGCGGGCGTCTGGAACAGCGGGCCCACGTCGACGTCGAAGCCCAGGTCGGCGAAGGCGGTCGCGATCACTTTCTGGCCGCGGTCGTGGCCGTCCTGGCCCATCTTGGCGACCAGGATGCGCGGGCGGCGGCCCTCGGCCTCCTCGAAGGACGCGACGAGCGCGCGGGTGCGCTCCACGGACGGCGACTGGCCTGCTTCGGTGCGGTACACACCGGAGATCGTACGGATCTGGCCCGCGTGCCGTCCGTACGCCTTCTCCAGGGCGTCCGAGATCTCGCCGACCGTCGCCTTCGCGCGGGCCGCGTCGACGGCGAGCGCGAGGAGGTTGCCTTCGAGCCCGGGGCCCGAGCCGGACGCGGCGGCCGCCGCGGTGAGCCTGGCGAGCGCGTCCTGGCACACCGCGTCGTCACGCTCCTCGCGCAGGCGCCGCAGCTTGTCGATCTGCTGGGCGCGCACCGACGAGTTGTCGACCTTCAGGACCTCGATCTGCTCGTCGCTGTCGACCCGGTACTTGTTCACGCCGATCACGGGCTGCCGCCCGGAGTCGATGCGGGCCTGCGTGCGGGCCGCGGCCTCCTCGACGCGCAGCTTCGGGATGCCGGCGTCGATGGCCTGTGCCATGCCGCCCGCCGCCTCGACCTCCTGGATGTGCTGCCAGGCGCGGCGCGCCAGGTCGTACGTAAGGCGCTCCACGTACGCGCTGCCGCCCCACGGGTCGATGACGCGGCAGGTGCCCGACTCCTGCTGGATGAGCAGCTGGGTGTTGCGGGCGATGCGCGCGGAGAAGTCGGTGGGCAGCGCGAGCGCCTCGTCCAGGGCGTTCGTGTGCAGCGACTGGGTGTGGCCCTGGGTGGCCGCCATCGCCTCCACGCACGTGCGCGTCACGTTGTTGAAGACGTCCTGCGCGGTCAGCGACCAGCCGGAGGTCTGCGAATGGGTGCGCAGCGACAGGGACTTGGCGTTCCGCGGGTCGAACTGCTTGACCAGCTTCGCCCACAGCAGGCGCGCCGCGCGCAGCTTGGCGACCTCCATGAAGAAGTTCATGCCGATCGCCCAGAAGAACGAGAGCCGCGGCGCGAACGCGTCCACGTCCAGGCCCGCGTCCCGGCCCGCCCGCAGGTACTCCACGCCGTCCGCGAGCGTGTAGGCCAGCTCCAGGTCGGCCGTCGCGCCCGCCTCCTGGATGTGGTAGCCGGAGATCGAGATGGAGTTGTAGCGAGGCATCTTCTGCGAGGTGTACGAGAAGATGTCGGAGATGATCCGCATCGAGGGCTTCGGCGGATAGATGTACGTATTGCGGACCATGAACTCCTTGAGGATGTCGTTCTGGATGGTCCCCGCCAGCTTCTCCGGCGGCACGCCCTGCTCCTCGGCGGCCACGATGTACAGCGCGAGTACGGGAAGCACCGCGCCGTTCATCGTCATCGACACCGTCATCCGGTCCAGCGGAATGCCGTCGAACAGCTGACGCATGTCGTAGATCGAGTCGATGGCGACGCCCGCCATGCCGACGTCGCCGGTCACGCGCGGGTGGTCGCTGTCGTAGCCGCGGTGCGTCGGCAGGTCGAAGGCCACCGAAAGGCCCTTCTGGCCGGCCGCGAGGTTGCGGCGGTAGAAGGCGTTGGACTCCTCGGCCGTGGAGAAGCCCGCGTACTGCCGGATCGTCCAGGGCTGGTTGACGTACATCGTCGGGTACGGGCCGCGCAGGTACGGGGCGATGCCCGGGTACGTGCCGAGGAAGTCCAGGCCCTCCAGGTCGGCGCCGGTGTACAGCGGCTTGACGGCGATGTTCTCCGGGGTCTCCCAGAGCAGGTCGTCGGCGTCCTTGCCGGTGGCCGCCTCGACCGCGGCGCGCCACTCGTCCGCGGAGCCCCGCGGGGCCGCGTCCGGCTCCAGGCCGACGCCGGAGAAGTCGGGGATCGTCATGGCGCCACTCCCATGAGGTCGAGGGTGGAGGAGAGCACGGCCACGGCGTCGCAGCCTGCGAAGACGTACGTATCCACATCCGGGCCGTAGTCGCCGGGCCGTCCCGCCAGCGAGACACGCCCGGCGCCCGCCGCCCGCAGAGCGGTGGCGACCTGCGCGGCCTCCTCGGCGTACAGCGCGTCGCTCGAACACAGGCACGCGATCGTGGCGCCGCTCGCCTTGAAGGCGTCGGCGACGGTGGCCGCGTCCACGGACACCGGGTCGTGCACGGCCTCGATGCCGCCCGCCTGGAAGAGGTTCGACGCGAACGAGGCCCGCGCGGTGTGCGCGGCGGCCGGGCCGAGCGCGGCCAGGAACACCTTGGGCCGGGCGCCGGTCGCCGCGAGATGGGCGTCCGAACGGGCGCGCAGCGCCTCGTACGCCTCGTCGCGGCGCACGCGCGGCAGGCCGCCCGTGGGTCCGGCCGGTGCGGGCTCGCGCTCCAGGGGCTGCTCGGCGAGGTTCGGGAACTCGCTGACGCCGGTGATCGGCTCGCGCCGCTTGGCCAGCTTGCCGGTCCGCTCGGCCCACGTCGCCGCGAGGCGCTCGCCGAGCAGTCCGGAGCGCAGGGCCGCCGCCTGGCCGCCCGCGCGCTCGATCTCCTGGAAGAAGTCCCAGGCGGCCTGCGCCAGTTCGGCGGTGAGCCGCTCCACGTACCAGGAGCCGCCCGCCGGATCGATGACCCGCGCCAGGTGGGACTCCTCAAGGAGGATCGTCGACGTGTTGCGGGCGATGCGGCGTGCGAACGCGTCCGGCAGGCCGAGCGCGTGGTCGAACGGCAGCACCGTGACCGCGTCGGCGCCGCCGACGCCCGCGCTCAGACAGGCCACCGTCGTGCGCAGCATGTTCACCCACGGGTCGCGGCGCGTCATCATCACCGGCGACGTCACCGCGTGCTGACGCTGCGCGCCCGCGTCCGCGTCGCCGCTCGCCTCGGCGACCCGCGCCCAAAGGCGCCGCGCCGCACGGAGCTTGGCGATGGTGAGGAACTGGTCGGCGGTGGCCGCGTACCGGAACTCCAGCTGCGCGCAGGCCGCCCGGAGCGAGAGCCCCGCGTCGGTGAGCAGGCGCAGATAGGCGACGCCCGTCGCGAGCGAGGCGCCCAGCTCCTGTGCGGCCGAGCCGCCCGCCTCGTGGTACGGCAGCGCGTCCACCGTCAGGGCGCGCAGGCCCGGGTATTCGCGGGCACACAGGCGCGCCAGGTCGACGGCGGCCTCGGCGTCCAACTCCGTGCCCGTGCGCGCCTCGTACGCCAGCGGGTCGGCGCCGAGATCGCCGCGGGCCGCGTCCTTGGCGACGCCCGCCGCGTCGATCAGGCGGAGCAGCTCACGGGCGGCGTCCTCGTATCCGGCACCCGCGTCGAGCACCACCGGGGCCAGGTCGAGGTAGACGCCGTCGAGGGCCCGCTCCAGGCCGGAGACGGGGAGCGCGTCGGGGCCGAGGGTGAGCCACAGCGACGTGACGCCGTTCTCCAGGTCGGCGAGGACCGACTCGTTCGTCCGCCCGGGGTCGCGCGTCGCGTGCCGCTGTCGTACGTCCCAGCCCGTCGCGGCGCCGCCCGCGGCGGAACCGCCCCGGACGAAGGGGGCGAAGCCGGGGTGGCCCACGTCGGCCACGGCGTCGTGTGCGGTGTACAGGGGCCGGGTGCTGAGCCCGTCCTCAAGAGCGGTGGACAGCGCCTCCTCGGCCGCCGCCCCCGATACGTCCTTACCCGACTTCCGCAGGACGCCTTCCACCAGGCGCTGCCACTGCTCATGGGTCGCATCAGGGAACTCGGCGGCCAGCGAAAGCCCGTCGTCAGGCAGGACCGTCATGCTCCGATGCTAGGGCCGATTCCCTACCCCGTGCCGGGGCGGGGCTGTGACCTTGCACTCTTCGGAACAGTCTTGAACTCGGACGGGCGGACGGTTATTACTAGCCGGTAATCAAGAGGGTTTCGAAGTGGGGTCGAGAGGGGTTGCGCGGGCCGTCAGGCCGGTGCTTTCGCCGAGCGTCGCGGGGCGGGCAGCGGCCGTTGTGCGGGCGCGCCCGTCACGTACCGGGTGTACTCGCGCTCCAGGCGGAAGCCCGTGGTCCAGGCGAGGAGGCGGCTGGGGCGGTTGTCGCGGGCGCAGGACCAGCTCGCGGTGCGGCCGCGTGCCGCGATGTCCTCGGTGAGTGCCGCCACGCACGCGTGCGCGAGCCCCTTGCGGCGGTGCTCGGGCGCGGTGGCCACGGCCACGTCCTCGTACGCCGTGCCCGCGAAGTAGGCGCAGGCGACGGAGACGATCCGGCCCGCGCGGTCGAAGGCGGCGACGGCGCGCCCGGACGCGGCGAGCCCCGCGGGACCGCCCCAACTGTCGTGGATCCAGCCGGACTCGGGCCACATCCCGGTGAACGCGCGGGCGTCGTCGGCGGTGGCGCGGCGCACCCGCACCCCGCGCGGCGGCCGCGGCGCGGCGACGTGCTCGCGGTGGACGTACACCATGCGCTCCGTGGGCACGATGCGCTCGAAGGCGGCGCCGAGCACCGGCAGGAAGCGGGCCGGGGCCTCCACATGGCTCAGCGCGAACGGCGCGAGCCCCGCGGGCGACACGGCCCGGGGGTCGCCGTGCAGCAGGATGTGACCGGCACACGACACGGCGACGGCGCGCGGCGCGTCCAGGCGGTCGGCCCACCACTGGCCGGTGCCGCTCGCGCGGGCCCGCTCGGGGAGGGCGGCGACGTGCTCGGGCAGGGCGGCGCTCCCGGGGGCTCCGGCGGGGAACCAGGGGGAGGGGGCGGGCAGGTGGTGCGGCGCGAGCGGAATCATGGAACGGTCCTCCTGGGTTTCCGGGAGTCGAGGTCTCCGGGAGTCGAGCTCCAGGAGTCAAGGTCTCCAAGAGTCAACGAGCGGGGGCGTCAAAGCGGTCAGCGGTGTGGTCCTCCGGGCGGAGGACCACACCGCTGGGGGTGGAGCGGGCGGCTAGCCGCCGCACGCCTTGTTGCCGTGGTTGGCCTTCTTCTTGCGGCGTGCCTTCTTCTTGCGTGCGCGCTTCGACATAGAGAAGGGCGCCTCCCTTCAGGTGGTGGGGTGGGTGTGCTTCAAGCGGTGTGGCCGACCAGCAGTCCCGCGAGCTTGTTGAGGCGCTTCACGGTGCGGTCCTCCTTGGCGGCCGCGGCGGGCTCGACGCGCTCCGCGCGGTCGTAGTACGCGCCGTTGACGATCTCCGTGGCCGGGTCGCACAGGCGCACCACGTGCGTCGCGCCCTCGGCGGCCGACGTGCCTTCGTGGGCGTACAGCGGCAGGAGCGCCGTGTCGCACACGCCGGGGTGCACGGACACCGCGGTCACGCGCGGGTCGGCGGCGAAGACCGTGAGGGCCAGCTGCGACTGGGCGTAGGCGGCCAGGCGCGAGTAGCGGCGGGCGCGGTTCGGGTCGCTCCACTGGATCGAGCCGGTGCGGTGCAGGGACGACGACACGTTGACGACGCGGCCGCCCGGCTCGCTGGTGAGCGCGGGCTCGAGGAGGCTGGTGAGGAGGAAGTGCGCGAGGAAGTTCACCTGGAAGGCGATCTCGTTGCCGTCGGCGGTGACGGTGTGCCGCTCGGGGGCGGCGATGCCCGCGTTGTTCACCAGGACGTCCAGGTGCGGGTGTTCGGCGACGACGCGCTGGGCCAGCCGCTCGACCTCTTCGAGGTGGGTGAAGTCGGCGGCGAACGCGCACAGGCGCGCGGCGTCGACGCCGGCCGTGGCGATGAGCTTGTCGACCGCGGCCTGGGCCTCGTCGGCGGTGCGGCCGTGCACGAGCACGGTGACCCCGCGCTCGGCGAGGAGCCGGGCCGTCTCGAAGCCGATTCCCGAGGTGGCGCCGGTCACCAGGGCGGTGCGACCGGACAGTGAGGCAGAAGACATGAGTGTGTTCCTGTGTCAGGGCAGGCCGGGGCAGCCCCCGGCGGGGGCCGCGGCATGCGATACGAAAAGGCCGTGCGCGCCCGTCAGGAGCGCCGGTCACGGCAGGGGAGGGTGCGGTGCGGCGTCAGCGCACCGTCGGGTGAACAGGGCGCAGGACCGGCACCGCCGTATGAGGCGGCCGGTCGTCATGGCGCACGGAGCTGTTCACGTCGTCCATCTAACGGGCCGGTGAGCAGGGCTTCAAGTGGTGCTGACGGTCCTTGACGGGGCCCTGATGCCGCGGGTGTCCGGTGGGACGCGGGCGGCATCAGGGCCGGGCCGGTGCAGGGCTGACGAACCGTCAGCCGAGCCCGGGCACCGTGGAGATCAGCAGGTCGATCAGCTTGATGCCGAGGAACGGCAGGACGAGCCCGCCGAGCCCGTACAGCGCGAGGTTGCGCCGCAGCAGGTCGTGCGCGGACGCGGGCACGTAGCGGACGCCGCGCAGCGCCAGCGGGATCAGCGCGACGATGATCAGGGCGTTGAAGATGATCGCCGACGTGATCGCGGACTTGGGGCTGTGCAGGCCCATGATGTTGAGGGCTTCGAGGCCCGGGTACGCGCTCGTGAACATCGCCGGGATGATGGCGAAGTACTTCGCGACGTCGTTCGTGATCGAGAACGTCGTCAGGGCGCCGCGCGTGATGAGGAGCTGCTTGCCGATCTCGACGATGTCGATGAGCTTCGTCGGGTTGGAGTCCAGGTCGACCATGTTCCCGGCCTCCTTGGCGGCCGAGGTGCCGGTGTTCATCGCGACGCCGACGTCGGCCTGCGCGAGCGCGGGCGCGTCGTTGGTGCCGTCGCCCGTCATCGCGACGAGCTTGCCGCCCTCCTGCTCCTTCTTGATCAGGGCGAGCTTGTCCTCCGGCGTCGCCTCCGCGAGGAAGTCGTCGACGCCCGCCTCCCGGGCGATGGCGCGCGCCGTGAGCGCGTTGTCGCCGGTGATCATGACGGTGCGGATGCCCATGCGGCGCAGCTCGGCGAACCGCTCGCGGATGCCGTCCTTGACGACGTCCTTGAGGTGCACGACCCCCAGGACGCGCGGCCCGTCCCAGTCGTGCACCGCGACGAGCAGCGGCGTGCCGCCCGCGTCGGCGATCGAGTCGGCGAACATCTGCGCCTGCGGCGGCACCTGGCCGCCGCGCAGCCGCACCCAGTCGATGACCTGGGCGGCGGCGCCCTTGCGGATGGCGCAGCTCGCGCCGTTGTCCCAGCGCAGATCGATGCCGCTCATCCGGGTCTGCGCGGTGAACTCCACGAACTGCGCGTTCGCGAGGTCGCCCTGGGCGGGGGCGCGCAGGCCGTACTTGTTCTTGGCGTGGACGACGACGGAGCGGCCCTCCGGCGTCTCGTCGGCGAGCGACGACAGCTGCGCGGCGTCAGCGAGGTGCAGCTCGTCGACGCCGGGCAGCGGGATGAACGCGTCCGCCTCGCGGTTGCCGAGCGTGATGGTGCCCGTCTTGTCGAGGAGCAGCGTGTTCACGTCGCCCGCCGCCTCCACGGCGCGGCCCGACATGGCGAGCACGTTGCGCTGGACGAGCCGGTCCATGCCCGCGATGCCGATCGCGGAGAGCAGCGCGCCGATCGTGGTCGGGATCAGGGTCACCAGGAGCGCGATGAGCACGGTGGTGCTCTGCTCGGCGTCGGCGTACGAGGCCATCGGCTGGAGGGCCACGACGATCAGGACGAAGATGAACGTGAGCGCCGCGAGCAGGATGTTCAGGGCGATCTCGTTCGGTGTCTTCTGCCGGGACGCGCCCTCGACCAGCGAGATCATCCGGTCGAGGAAGGAGTGCCCCGCGCGCGAGGTGACCCGGACGACGATGCGGTCGGAGAGGACCGTCGTACCGCCCGTGACGCCGCTGCGGTCGCCGCCCGACTCGCGGATGACCGGCGCCGACTCGCCCGTGACGGCGGACTCGTCGACCGCCGCGACCCCGTCGACCACGTCGCCGTCGGCCGGGATCAGCTCGCCCGCCTCGACGAGGACGAAGTCGAAGGGCCGCAGTTCGGTGGCGGCGACCGCCTCCGTCTCCGCCGTGTCGATCTCGGCGGCCGTCATGCCCACGCGCCAGTTGTGGCGCAGGCGCAGCGCGACCGTGTCGGTGCGGGCCTTGCGCAGCGCGAGCGCCTGCGCCTTGCCGCGGCCCTCCGCGACCGCCTCCGCGAGGTTCGCGAAGATCACGGTGAGCCACAGCCAGCAGCTGATGACCCAGGCGAACACGGACGGGTCGAGCAGCGCGGAGCCGGTGGTCAAGGCCGCGCCGCACGCCACGACGAACAGGACGGGGTTCTTGACCAGGGCGCGCGGACGCAGCTTGTGGAGGGCGTCCGGGAACGACTTGAGGAGCTGTACGGGGTCGACGAGACCGCCGGGGCGGACGCGCCGTCGGTGCCCGGGGACCGGCCCCGGACTGCGCCCGGACGACGGGCTCTCGGTGGGCGTCGGAGCCTGCTGCGGGGCGGCGGGAAGCATCGGTGAAGGTGACTTTCTGGTGGGGGATCGGCCACGGAGCGCGGCCGCGCGCACAGGAAAGTAGCCGCGGGAGACCTCCCGGTTCACCTTCGCAGCAGGGAATTGACGACCCTCTGACAGGGCGTCCCGAACCCGCGTCAAGCCCTCGTCAAGAAGGCCTGATGACGCATCAGGGGGGCGTCAACGAAGCCGGAAGTGGCCGGAACCGGACCAAGACTGATCACCACGGGGGAACGGACGTACGAGTCCGTGATGTGAGGTTGGAGGGCGCGTGACGATCACCGCCGGCAGCACGCACAGTCCAGATGCGGGGGCCGGGGCTGTGCCCACGACACATCACGAATCGCCCGTCCGTCCGAACGGACGTCCCGGACCGCGGCCACGAGGGGGGCCGCGGCCGGGGCGTCCGCAACTCTCCAAAGCCGCAAGGGCGTTACGACGCCTGTGGGCCACCACCCCGGCGCGCCTCAAGCTGCTGCGCGCCGCGGTCCTGCTGCTCCTCGCGGCCCTCACCGCGCTCCTCGGCACGGCGGGTCTCGCCGCGCTCGGCGCCTGGGACAGCACGGCCGGCCGCGACGCGCCGCGCACGATCAGCGCGGCACGCCTGAACCTCGCGCTCAACGACATGGACGCCCAGGTGGCCAACCTGCTCCTGGCCAACGGCGACGCGGGCGCAGGACGCCTCCGCGTCCCGTACGACAAGGCCGTCGAGGGCTACGACGCCTCGCGGCACACCATCAGCACGGCTTTGCGTACGCTTTCCGTCGCCGCGCAGCACGACCGCGCCGCCGCCCGCACCGTCGAGACGCTGACCGAGGACTTCGTCCGCTACCAGGAACGCGTCGGCCGCGCCCTGGAGAACGACGGCCGCAAGGGCGGCAAGGCCGCCGCCGTCGAGGACTACCGCACCGCGACCGACCTCCTCGACCGGAGACTCCTGCCGCAGGCGCGCGCTTTGGTCGCCGCGAACGACACCGCGTACGAGCGGCACTACGACGCCGCGCGCTCCCGCCTCACGGGCGAGCTGCTCGCGGCCGTCACGCTGGGTGCGCTGCTTCTCGCGGTCCTCGCCGGACTCCAGTGGTATCTGGCGCGCCGCTTCCGGCGCGTGCTCAACCCGGGCCTCGCGGCCGCGACGCTGTGCGCGCTCACCGGCCTCGCCCTGGGCTGCCAGCTGCTCGCCTCCTCGTCGCAGGAGCTGCGGGTCGCACGGCGCGACGCCTTCGACTCCGTCGTCGCCCTCTCCCGCGCCCACGCGACGGTCTACGACGCGAACGCCGACGAGAGCAGATACCTGCTGATGAAGGAGCGGCGCGACCGGTACCAGCGCTCCTTCTTCACCAAGTCCCAGAAGCTGTACGGGATCGCGGGCACGACGCTGTCCGACTACGACGCCCGGCTCGACGAGACCTGGGGCGCCTACCGGTCGGACCGGAAGGACCTGCGGTTCACCGGCGAGTTCCGGCGCGAGCTCGACAACATCACCTTCCCCGGTGAACGCGCGGCGGCCGAGGCCGCGGTGCGGGCGTACGCCGTCTACCAGCGCGACGACCGCACGATCCGGCGCCTGATCGGGCAGGGGCGCGAGCGCGCCGCCGTGGACTTCTGCATCAGCTGGCAGGACGGCACGTCCAACTCCCACTTCCTGGCCCTCGACCGGGCGTTGAAGCGGGTGACCGGCATCAACCAGGCGCACTTCGACCGGGCGGCCGACGACGGCCGGAACCTGGTGTCCGGGCCGCCGGCCGGGGCGGGGGGCGCCTTCGCGGCGGCGGCGCTGTGCGCGGTGCTCGGGCTGCGCCCGCGGCTCGCGGAGTTCCGCTGACGTCCTTGACGCCACCTCGGCGCCCGCCCAGGAACCTCCCGTGCCGCACCGGACATCGATGATTTCTGAACGCGTCAACCAGCCACCTGCGGCCGACTCTCGGTGCCCGGTCCCAGCACATGGTGATCTGTGGAGACGACTCCCTCGCGCACCGCATCGCCACGGAGCTCGACTCGGTGTGCGGCGAGGCCGTCACCGTCGTCCTGCCGTCCCGGCGCGACGCGTACGGCGCGCGGATCGCCACGCTGCACCGCGACCCGCGCTCGCCCGTCGAGCTCACCGTGTCGGCACGCCCCGACGAGGCGACCCTGCGCGCGTGGGGCCTCCCCTGCTCGAACGTAGCTGAGAGCTTGGGGAAGGGCGTCGACCGTGCCGAGGCGCTCGCGCTCGTCCACGGCGACGACCAGACCAACATGACTGCGGCCCTGCTCGCTCGCTCCGTCAATCCGGCGTCGACACCGCCGTGCCGGAGCTGGTGTCCGCCGCCGCGCTCGGCTCCGGCCACACTCTCCAGGTCGACGGCAAGGTGTTCCGTGGCGTCGTACGCCCGGCCGGTGCGCCCCGCACCCCACCGACCTGGCCACCCTCGCCGGGCTCTCCGGCACCCACGAGGACGATCCCCGCAGCGAGGACAGCGCCGGGACCCCGGGCGCCGACGGCACCCGGCTGCTCCCGGACACCCACACCTCGTACCACCGGCAGTTCACCCACCTGCCGTGGCACGTGTGCGTCTCGCGCGAGATACGGGCCGTGGTGGTCGCCCTCGCCGCCGTCGCGATCGTGCTCGCCTGCGCGACCTGTCTCGTCGAGCCCGTGCCCGCGTGGCAGGCCGTGTACCTACCGCTGCTCGACGTCTTCACCATGGGTGACCCGGCGACGGACGAGACGCCCGGGGTGGAGCCTCCCCTGCTCGAACGTAGTGGAGAGCTTGGGGAAGGTTGCTCCAGCTCGTCGCCGGCTTCGTCGGGCTCGCGGTGCTGCCGCTCGCGGTGGCCGCGGCCATGCACGCGACCGACGCGTTCCGCGCCGCCACCGCGAGCCATCCGCCCGCCGCCGACCTGGCGGACCACATCGTCGTCGGCCTCGACAAGGTCGGCACGCGTGTCCTCGCCCAACTCGGCACCACCCAGCACCCCGTGGTCGCCGTCGAACGCGACCCGGCCGCGCGCGAGGCCAACCCTGACGTACGGGTCGTGATGCGCCTGCACGACGACGACTTCGCCGCCACCGTCTCGCGCACCCTGCGCGCCTCCTGCCCCCGCGCCCTCACGCTTCCCCAAGCTCTCAACTTCGTTCGAGCAGGGGAGACCCACTCGCAGCGTGTCCGCGCTCGCCGCGCCGTCCTTCGTCCGGCAGCTGTGCCACGGCGGCCCGCCCCGGCCCTCAAGACACCCTGGGCGCCCTGCGGTTGGACGGGCCGGGCTTCGACTGGCGCCCGCCGCACGGCCGCGTCCTGCGCGCGGGGGACCGGGTGGTGCTCGCGACGACGCGGCGCGGCCTGGACGTGCTGATGACGGGCGTGCAGCCGCTGCGCGACGACGGCGCGCGGACCGGCCAGGAGTGACGTTCCGGCACGATCGCGCGCGAGGTATGGCCAGAACGTAAGAGAGACGTCAACGCCCTCGCGCCTTCCGTATGAGAGACGTCAAGAGCGGCGGCGAACGCGCTGGTGGGCGCTTTGCTTCACAGGACCGCACTAATTAAGTGGGCCCGTTCCGCTCCTTTGTGAGTCCGGCCCGCACGCACGGTAGGAGGCGGCACACCGATGACCCGGGTGCTGGTGGTCGAGGACGACCCGCAACTCGTACGGGCCCTGGAGATCAACCTCAAGGCACGCAAGTACGAGGTGGACGCGGCCGTCGACGGGGCCACGGCCCAGCGTCTCGCGGCGGCGCGCCCGCCCGACGTGGTCCTCCTGGATCTCGGGCTGCCCGACATGGACGGCATCGACGTGATCCGGTGGCTGCGCGGTTTCAGCCGGGCGCCGATCCTCGTCGTGTCCGCCCGCCACGCCTCCGACGAGAAGGTCGCGGCGCTCGACGCGGGCGCCGACGACTACATCACCAAGCCGTTCAGCATGGACGAGCTCCTCGCCCGGCTGCGGGCCGCGGCCCGCAGGACGCGCACCGAGGACCGCGGGGAGACCTCCGCGGTCGTGGAGACGGACGGTTTCACCCTGGACCTGCTCGCCAAGAAGGCCTTACGGGACGGGCGCGCCGTGCGGCTCACCCCGACGGAGTGGCACCTCCTGGAGGTCCTGATACGCCACCGGGGCCGCCTTGTCAGCCAGCAGCAGCTGCTCGGCGAGGTGTGGGGCCCCTCGCACGGCACGCGAACCAACTATCTGCGCGTCTACATGGCCCAGCTGCGCCGCAAGCTGGAGACGGACCCCGCACACCCCCGCCACCTGATCACTGCGCCGGGGATGGGCTACCGCTTCGAGGGCTGACGCAGGGCGTCGAGCCCTCAGCTCCGCAGCCGTCGGCCGCCGGATCGGTGACCACCGGCGTGCCGCCCCGGTGCTCGGCGGCGCAGCGGGCGAGCGCCGCGACCTGCGCCCGGCGCACCGCCGACGTGTGCGGGTGCGCGGTGAGATGCGCGGTGAAGAACGGCACGTCATGGCCGGGCGCCGCGATGCGGGCGTACAGGGCGGCCCACCCGTCGTCGGGGCCGCCCGGCGTGGGCAGCTGCCCCTCCCCCCCCGCGATCGGTTGGTGGCTGAGCACCGCGTTGCCGAAGCCGACCGCCGGGTCGCTGACCCGCGCCTGCCACGACTCGGGCGCGCGCGACGGCTGCTGCGTCCAGTGCAGGCCCAGCGCGTCCCCGAGCCACCGCGCGAGGCTCTCGCCGTCCCGCTGCCGCACCTCCTGCAGGCCGACCACATCCGGCCGCTGCGCGCGCAGCAGGGCGAGAACCGCCCGGCGCCGCCGCCGCGGCCCGTACCGTCACCACACATTTCACGTCAGGATCCGGACCCGCGCCCTCATCCGTCCGGGCCTGTCGGCCAGGGCGCGCGTCAGCAGAGTGTCAGCGTGCGGCGCCTCGCCGTCAACGGCACGTCATGGCAGGTCGGTTGACACCCGGTGCCGGGCATAACGTCACCGTGTGCCCGGTGCCCGTTCGGGGCACACGGCGACCGCCTGACCGATGAGGGGCTCTGCTTCAGGCCCCTCAAGGAGGAACTCCCATGACCCAGCAGCTGGTGTGCGGCGAAGACCCCGAGCCTTCTGAACGCGGCCCGGCCGGACCGCTGTTCGTCCCCGTCCGGCCGGGACCCGCGGGCTGCGTCGCCCGCCTGTTCCGCACCCCCGTCGGCGGCCGCACCGCCGTCGCCTTCACCACGCGAGCGCGCCTGACCGCCGCGCTCGGCGCCCAGCAGCCCTGGATCCGGCTCTCCGAACCGGCCCTGCGCGCCCTCACCGAACCGCTGGGCGTCGCCCACGTCACCGTCGACCCGCGCCTGGCCCGTGACGCGCCCGGAGCCCTGCCCGGAGTCCCCGCGGCCACCTCCCCGCGGGGCGTCACCTCGCGCGGCGCCTCCCGCTGGCGCGAGTGGGACCCGCAGGCCGTGGGCGCGCTGCGGGTCACCGGGGCCGCCGCCCTGGTCGGCGCCCTGACCGCCTGGATCGGCTGAGGCCGGGACCGGAACGAGTACGACGTGAAGACGACGCGGAACGCGAAGACGACGACGCGGAACGTCGAGACGACGCGGAACACGAAGACGCAGCGGAAAGAGAAGCTTGCCATGACCCTTGCGGACATCCCCGCGACCGGCGACCGCACGCGCACCGCGACCGGCGGCCACGCCGGGGCGGTGCCGGCGGCGACCGACGCCGACCTGGCCGTCTGGCCCCACACCACCGCGCAGCTCCCGCACGGCGACCTGTCCGTCGGCGGCGTGCCGCTCACGGACGTCGCCGACCGGTTCGGCACCCCCGCCTATCTCCTGGACGAAGCAGACGTACGCGACCGCTGCCGCACCTACCAGCACGCCTTCCCGGAGACCGACGTGCTGTACGCGGCCAAGGCGTTCCTGTGCCGCGCGATGGCGCACTGGGTCGCGGAGGAGGGCCTCGGCCTCGACGTGTGCTCCGCGGGGGAGCTCGAACTGGCCGTCACCACCGGCTTCCCCGCCGAGCGCATCGTGCTGCACGGCAACGCCAAGAGCCCCCAGGACCTGCGCTCCGCGCTGCGGCTCGGCGTCGGCCGCATCGTCATCGACAGCGCTTCGGAGATCGCGCGGCTCGCCGCGGCCGTGCCGTCGGGCAGCCGCCAGAAGGTCCTCGTCCGTGTGGTGCCCGGCATCGCGGCGGGCGGCCACAGCAAGATCCGCACCGGCACCGAGGACCAGAAGTTCGGCCTGTCCATCACCGACGGCTCCGCGCAGCACGCCATCGCCCGGATCCTGGACCAGCCCGGCCTCGAACTGGTCGGCCTGCACTGCCACCTGGGCTCGCAGATCACCACGGACAAGCCGTTCCTGTGCGCCGTACGCAGGCTCGTCGGCCTGATGGCCCGCATCAAGGACCACCACGGCATCACGCTGCCCGAGCTGGACCTCGGCGGCGGCCACGGCATCGCCTACCGGCCCGGCGAGGACGCCCTCGACATCACCACCCTCGCCCGCAAGGTGCGGGCCGAGCTGGCCGAGAGCTGCGCGGCGGCCGGCCTCGCCGTGCCCCGCCTGATCGTCGAGCCGGGGCGGGCCATCGCGGGCCCCGCGGGCGTCGCCCTCTACCGTGTCCTTTCGGTCAAGCGCACCGGCGACCGCACCTTCGTCGCCGTCGACGGCGGCATGAGCGACAACCCGCGCCCCGCGCTGTACGGAGTGCGCTATCTGCCGCGCCTCGTCGGCCGCAGCTCGGCGGCCGAACCCGCGCCCGTGACCGTCGTCGGACGGCACTGCGAGGCGGGCGACGTGCTCGCGTCCGACATCGAGCTCCCCGGTGACATCCGGCCGGGGGACCTGCTCGCCGTGCCGGTCGCGGGCGCGTACCACCTGTCGATGGCCTCCGGCTACAACCTCGTCGGGCGCCCGCCCGTGGTCGCCGTCGCGAACGGCCACGCGCGGCTCCTCGTGCGGCGCGAGTCCCTGGAGGACATCCGCAGCCGGGACGTCGGGCTCTAGCCCCGTCCCGCCCCCGGACGCGGTGCCGCGACGGCGCGGTACCGCCCTGGCGACCTGGGCTGTCAAGGACGGACGGCGGGCGGGGCTCGAGGGCCGACCGCGGTGTCGAGCCCGGACAGCCCCGGAACGGCGGGGGCGGCGGGTGCGGGGGCCACGGGTGCG
>NZ_JBHYJH010000044.1:59046-60815 GCF_042740445.1 Streptomyces sp. NPDC059003
CCGTCGGGGGGGCCGGGCGGGCGGGGTCCCCCCGGGGCCCCGTGGGGGTCCACGGCGGGCGGGGGGCGGGCCCCCGCGCCCCGCCCGCCGACACCCCCCTACACCCCCCTGGACCGCCGGGTCCGCCGGGTCCGGCGGCCACGCGTCCCGAAGGTCTCCCGGACGTCAGAGAATCGCGCCGGGCGTGTACGCCGCCGCCTCGGGGTGCTCCTTGAGCACGGCCTCGACCCGCGCGACGACCGCCGCGACCTGGTCGCTCGCCGCGCCGGTGAACGACAGCTTGTCGGCCATCAGCTCGTCCAGCTGGGCGCGGTCCAGCGGAATCCGGGAGTCCGCGGCCAGCTTGTCGAGCAGCTCGTTGCGCTCGGCGCCCTGCTCCCGCATGGCGAGCGCGGAAGCCACGGCGTTCTCCTTGATCGCCTCGTGCGCCTCCTCGCGGCCGACGCCCGCCCGCACCGACGCCATGAGCACCTTGGTCGTGGCGAGGAACGGCAGGTAGCGGTCCAGCTCACGGGCGACGACGGCCGGGAAGGCGCCGAACTCGTCGAGCACGGTCAGGAACGTCTCCAGGAGCCCGTCGAGCGCGAAGAACGCGTCGGGCAGGGCGACCCGGCGGACCACGGAGCAGGACACGTCGCCCTCGTTCCACTGGTCGCCCGCGAGCTCGGCGGTCATCGAGGCGTAGCCGCGCAGGATGACCGTGAGGCCGTTGACGCGCTCGCAGGAGCGGGTGTTCATCTTGTGCGGCATCGCGGACGAGCCGACCTGGCCGGGCTTGAAGCCCTCGGTGACCAGCTCGTGCCCGGCCATCAGGCGGATCGTCTTCGCGAGCGACGACGGCGCGGCGGCGAGCTGCACGAGCGCCGTCACGACCTCGTAGTCGAGGGAGCGCGGGTAGACCTGGCCGACCGAGGTGAAGGCGCGGTCGAAGCCCAGGTGGGTGGCGATGCGGCGCTCCAGGTCCGCGAGCTTGTCCGCGTCGCCGCCGAGCAGGTCCAGCATGTCCTGCGCGGTGCCGACGGGACCCTTGATGCCGCGCAGCGGGTAGCGGCCGAGCAGGTCCTCCAGGCGGTGGTACGCGGCGAGGAGCTCGTCGGCCCCGGTGGCGAAGCGCTTGCCGAGCGTCGTGGCCTGCGCCGCCACATTGTGCGAGCGGCCCGCCATGACCAGCTCCGCGTACTCGGCCGACAGCTTGCCGAGGCGGGCGAGCACCGCGACCGTGCGGTTCCGCACCAGCTCCAGGGAGAGCCGGATCTGCAGCTGCTCCACGTTCTCGGTCAGGTCGCGGGACGTCATGCCCTTGTGGACGTGCTCGTGCCCGGCGAGCGCGTTGAACTCCTCGATGCGGGCCTTCACGTCATGGCGCGTGACCTTCTCGCGCTCGGCGATGGACGCCAGGTCGACCTGGTCGAGGACGCGCTCGTAGTCGGCGATCGCCGTGTCCGGCACCTCGATGCCGAGGTCCTTCTGCGCGCGCAGCACGGCGAGCCAGAGCCTGCGCTCCAGCTTCACCTTCTGCTCGGGCGACCAGAGCGTGGCGAGCTCGGCGGAGGCGTAACGCCCGGCGAGGACGTTCGGGATACGGGGCTTTGCGGGAGCAGCAGTCACGGTCCGCCATTCTACTGGCGGTTTCTGCAGGCCAGCGCAGCGACCGGGTTCGTCGGAAACTACGAGGGACCGGGCGGGGCGCCCCGCACCCTCGTCGGCGCTCCGCGCCTCGTCCTCAAACGCCGGACGGGCTAAAACCCTCGCCGGAGCGGCAGGTATTC